>NZ_JBNFNU010000020.1:0-24521 GCF_057364445.1 Xanthobacter sp. BG11Y11_SDJG | reverse complement strand
GCCGGCCGCTGAGCCGGCCCCGGCGATCGGACGCCGGCGGATCGAGCTGTCATTGTGTCGCACGGCGCGCGACCGCTGGCGGCGCGGCGTCATGCGGCGCCGCCGCCATTTCTGTGGGCGGCCCGCCGCGGCATGGCGTTCGACCGGATTTTGTCGCATCCACAGCCGCGAGGGGCGGCAGCGGGGTGCCGCGTACGGCGATTGCCGCGCCGCAGCACGATGGTGGCAGAGCCATGTCGCGAGCGTGGCGCCGCCGGGGCCAACGGGCCCGGGGGCGGCTTCAGGTTCTAGGCCGAAGCGCGCTCTTGCCTCCCATCTGGCGCTGCGATAAGGCTGCCACGTCGTTTCGAACTCCTCCAACCGAGGCCGGCGCGGTAACGCTTCAGGCGGATCGCCCACGCGCCCCAAGGTGCGGACCAATGAACGCATTGCTCATGGACTACCTGCCGGTGGTCATCTTCATCGGCGTCTCGCTGGTGATAGGCTTGGCCCTGCTGGTGTCGCCCTTCATCGTCGCCTACCAGAACCCGGACCCCGAGAAGCTCTCCGCCTATGAGTGCGGCTTCAACGCGTTCGACGACGCCCGCATGACCTTCGACGTGCGCTTCTATCTGGTGGCGATTCTGTTCATCATCTTCGACCTGGAAGTGGCCTTCCTGTTCCCGTGGGCGGTGACGTTCGGCGGGCTCGGCGATCTCGGCTTCTGGTCGATGATGCTGTTCCTGGGCGTGCTGACGGTCGGCTTCATCTATGAGTGGCGCAAGGGAGCTTTGGAATGGGACTGACCCCTTCAGCCACGGTGCCTGACGTCGAGACCGACCATCAGGGCATCGTCGATCCCTCCACCGGCCGCCCTGTGGGCGCGGACGATCCCTTCTTCCAGGAGATCAGCGCCGAGCTGGCCGACAAGGGCTTCCTCGTCACCACCGTGGACGACCTCATCACCTGGGCGCGCACCGGCTCGCTGATGTGGATGACGTTCGGCCTCGCCTGCTGCGCGGTGGAGATGATGCAGGCCTCCATGCCGCGCTACGACGTGGAGCGCTTCGGCTTCGCGCCGCGCGCCTCGCCGCGCCAGTCGGACGTGATGATCGTCGCCGGCACGCTCACCAACAAGATGGCCCCGGCGCTGCGCAAGGTCTATGACCAGATGCCGGAGCCGCGTTACGTGATCTCCATGGGGTCGTGCGCCAATGGCGGCGGCTACTATCACTTCTCCTACTCGGTGGTGCGCGGCTGCGACCGCGTCGTGCCCGTGGACATCTACGTGCCCGGCTGCCCGCCTACGGCGGAAGCGCTGCTCTACGGCATTCTGCTGCTGCAGAAGAAGATCCGCCGCATCGGAACCATCGAACGCTGAGCCGCCACGCGGTCCAGGACGGGACGTGTCGAGATGGACGAGACGTTGAATGACCTTGCGGGCCACGTCACCGGCGCCGTTGCCGGCGCGGTGAGCGGGTGGACGCTTGCGCACGGCGAATTGACCCTGGAGGTCGAGCCGGCACAGATCGTGAAGCTCGCGACCTTCCTGCGGGACGATCCGGCCTGCCTGTTCCAGTGCATCGTGGACGTGTGCGGCGTCGACTATCCGGCGCGCGAGAAGCGCTTCGACGTGGTCTACCACCTGCTCTCGCTGAAGCAGAACCTGCGCATCCGCCTCAAGGTGGCGACCGACGAGGACACGCCGGTGCCCTCCATCACCTCGGTGTTCCCGGGCGCCAACTGGTTCGAGCGCGAAGCCTACGACCTCTACGGCATCCTGTTCACCGGCCATCCGGAACTGCGGCGCCTGCTCACCGACTACGGCTTCGACGGCCATCCGCTGCGCAAGGACTTCCCGACCACCGGGTTCGTGGAGGTGCGCTACGACGACGGGCTGAAGCGCGTGGTCTACGAGCCGGTGCGCCTGCCGCAGGAGTTCCGCAACTTCGACTTCCTCTCTCCCTGGGAGGGCGTCGAATACGTCCTGCCGGGCGACGAGAAGGCGACGCCGCCCGCGCCGCCCAAGGCCGGGTGAGGGACAAGGCCATGGCACAGACCCTCGACGACATGAAGCCCGTGGACAAGGTCCGCAACTTCCAGATCAATTTCGGCCCGCAGCATCCCGCGGCGCACGGCGTGCTGCGCCTCGTGCTGGAGCTGGACGGCGAGGTGGTGGAGCGGGTGGACCCGCATATCGGCCTCCTGCACCGCGGCACCGAGAAGCTGATCGAGACCAAGACCTATCTCCAGGCGGTGCCCTATTTCGACCGGCTCGACTATTGCGCGCCGATGAATCAGGAGCACGCCTTCTGCCTCGCGGCGGAGAAGCTTCTGGGCCTTGAGGTCCCGCGCCGCGCCCAGCTCATCCGCGTGCTCTATTCCGAGATCGGGCGGCTGCTGTCGCATCTGCTCAACGTCACCACGTTCGCCATGGACGTGGGCGCGCTCACCCCGCCGCTGTGGGGCTTCGAGGAGCGCGAAAAGCTCATGATCTTCTATGAGCGCGCCTCGGGCAGCCGCATGCACGCGGCCTATTTCCGCCCTGGCGGCGTGCACCAGGACCTGCCGCGCCAGCTGGTGGAGGACATCGGCGCCTTCTGCGACCCGTTCCTGAAGCTGGTGAAGGATCTCGACGACCTGGTCACCGAGAACCGCATCTTCAAGCAGCGCACGGTGGACATCGGCGTGGTGTCGCTGGAGGATTGCCTGGCCTGGGGCTTCTCCGGCCCGGTGCTGCGCGGCTCCGGCGCGGCGTGGGACCTCAGGCGCGCGCAGCCCTACGAATGCTATTCCGAGCTGGACTTCGACATCCCGGTGGGCCAGCACGGCGACTGCTACGACCGCTACGTGGTGCGCATGGAAGAGATGCGCCAGTCCACGAAGATCATGAAGCAGTGCGTCGAGCGCCTGCTGAAGGAGAGCGGCCCGGTCCACACCCTGGACCACAAGGTGGCGCCGCCGAAGCGGGCCGAGATGAAGCGCTCCATGGAGGCGCTCATCCACCACTTCAAGCTCTACACCGAAGGCTTCCACGTGCCGGAAGGCGACGTCTATGCCGCGGTGGAGGCGCCCAAGGGCGAGTTCGGCGTCTATCTGGTCTCGGACGGCACCAACAAGCCGTATCGCTGCAAGATCCGCGCGCCGGGCTTCGCCCATCTCCAGGCCATGGATTTCCTGTGCCGCGGCCACATGCTGGCCGACGTCTCGGCGATCCTCGGCTCGCTCGACATCGTGTTCGGGGAGGTGGACCGGTGAGCCGCGCCCCCCGTCTTCGCCTTTCGCTCCGGCGCCCCAGCTGCGCCGCCGCCCGCATTGCCGGCCTGGGAACCTGACATGTCCGTCCGCCGCCTCGCCGCCGAGCAGCCCGACAGCTTCGCCTTCACGCCGGAGCTGGAGGAGATCGCCGTCAAGCTGATCGCCAAGTATCCCGAAGGGCGCCAGGCCAGCGCCGTGGTGCCGCTGCTCTGGGAGACCCAGAAGGTCGCCGGCGGCTGGCTGCCCGAGCCCGCCATCCGCGCCGTGGCGGACCGCCTGGGCATGCCGCACATCCGCGTGCTGGAGGTGTGCACCTTCTACACCATGTTCAACCTGGAACCGGTGGGGAAGTATTTCGTGCAGCTGTGCGGCACCACGCCCTGCATGCTGCGCGGCGCCGAGGACATCAAGGCGGTCTGCCGCAGGAAGATCGGCGAGGAGCGCCACATCACCGCCGACGGCACCTTCTCCTGGCTGGAGGTGGAGTGCCTCGGCGCCTGCACCAACGCGCCGATGGTGCAGATCAACGACGACTATTACGAGGACCTCACGCCCGAGAACTTCGAGAAGCTGCTCGACGATCTCGCCGCCGGCCGTCCGGTGAAGGTGGGGCCGCAGAATGCGCGCCACGGCGCCGAGCCGGAGGGCGGGGCGCGCGTGCTCACCGACCCCGCGCTCTACACCCGCGGATCGAGCGCCAACGGGACCTCGACCGCCGAGGCGCCCGTATCCGGCGACGCCGCGCCGACCCCCGGGGAGTGACGCACATGCTCGCCGACAAGGACCGCATCTTCACCAATCTCTACGGCCTGCACGACTTCGGTCTGGAGGGCGCGCTCAAGCGCGGCAACTGGGACGGCACCAAGGCGATCCTGGAGAAGGGCCGCGACTGGATCATCAACGAGATGAAGGCGTCCGGCCTGCGCGGCCGCGGCGGCGCCGGCTTCTCCACCGGCATGAAGTGGTCGTTCATGCCGAAGCAGTCCGACGGGCGCCCCCACTATCTGGTGGTGAACGCCGACGAATCCGAGCCCGGCACCTGCAAGGACCGGGAGATCATGCGCAACGATCCGCACACGCTGATCGAGGGCTGCCTGATCGCCTCCTTCGCCATGGGCGCGCACGCGGCCTACATCTATATCCGCGGCGAGTACATCTTCGAGCGCAAGCGCCTCCAGGCGGCGATCGACCAGGCCTATGAGGCGCGCCTCATCGGCAAGGACAACATCCACGACTATCCCTTCGACCTCTATCTGCACCACGGCGCCGCGCCTATATCTGCGGCGAGGAAACGGCGCTGCTGGAGAGCCTCGAAGGCAAGAAGGGCATGCCGCGCCTGAAGCCCCCGTTCCCGGCGAACATGGGCCTTTACGGCTGCCCCACTACGGTCAACAACGTGGAGAGCATCGCCGTCGCCCCCACCATCCTGCGGCGTGGCGCGGCCTGGTTCTCGGCCATCGGCCGGCCCAACAATGTGGGCACCAAGCTGTTCTCGCTGGCCGGCCACGTGAACACGCCCTGCGTGATCGAGGAGGCCATGAGCATCCCGTTCAAGGAGCTCGTGGAGAAGCACGGCGGCGGCATTCGCGGCGGCTGGGACAACCTGCTCGGCATCATCCCCGGCGGCGCCTCCTGCCCGGTGATCCCGGCGGAGCAGTGCGCCGACCTCATTATGGATTTCGACGGCACCCGCGCGGTGAAGTCGTCCTTCGGCACGGCGGGCGTGCTGGTGATGGACAAGTCCACCGACATCATCAAGGCGATCGCCCGCATCTCTGCCTTCTTCAAGCACGAGAGCTGCGGCCAGTGCACGCCGTGCCGCGAGGGCACCGGCTGGATGTGGCGCGTGGTGAACCGCATGGCCGAGGGCCGCGCCCAGAAGCGCGAGATCGACATGCTGCTGGAGGTGACGACCCAGATCGAGGGCCACACCATCTGCGCGCTGGGCGATGCGGCGGCGTGGCCGGTGCAGGGCCTGATCCGCCACTACCGTCACGTGATCGAAGAGCGCATCGACCAGTATGCGGCGAACCCGCATCCGGACCCGGTGCCGGTGGCGGCGGAGTAGGGGGATGGCCGCCATCACCCAGATTTGCCCGACCTTCGAGGTGGCCGATCCTGCGGCCGCCGCGGCTTGGTACCGGGACAAACTGGGCTTTGTCGTGAAGTGGATGATGGCCGACTACGCCATCGTCGGCCGCGACGCGGAGGTGGAGATCCATTTCTGGCCACGGCCGGACGGGGCGGCTGCGCACAGTTCGTCCGTCTATGTGCGGCCGGATGACATCGACGCCCTGCATGCCGAGATGGCGGGCGCGGCGGAGGGCGGGCGCATCTCCGAGGTCCAGGACCGGGACTGGGGCATGCGCGAATTCTATGTGTGGGACCCGGACGGCAACCTGTTGCGGTTCGGCGTTCCGATCCCGGGCTGAAGGCTCGGGGTGGTTTGACGGGATGGGCGCGGCCACGGGGCGCGCGCCCGGTCTCACGTTGTTCGGGGAAGTGAGCGGATGGCCAAGATCATCGTCGATGGCACCGAGGTCGATGTGCCCGCCGAGTTCACGCTGCTCCAGGCGTGCGAGGCGGCGGGCGTCGAGATTCCGCGCTTCTGCTTCCATGAGCGCCTGTCCATCGCCGGCAATTGCCGCATGTGCCTCGTGGAAGTGAAGGGCGGGCCGCCCAAGCCCACGGCATCCTGCGCCATGGCGGTGAAGGACCTGCGCCCCGGCCCCAACGGCGAACCGCCCGTGGTGCTCACCAAGAGCCCCATGGTGAAGAAGGCGCGCGAAGGGGTGATGGAGTTCCTGCTCATCAACCACCCGCTGGACTGCCCGATCTGCGACCAGGGCGGCGAGTGCGACCTGCAGGACCAGGCCATGGCCTACGGCGCGGACACCTCGCGCTTCGCCGAGAACAAGCGCGCGGTTGAGGACAAGTATATCGGCCCGCTGGTGCGCACCTCCATGAACCGGTGCATCCAGTGCACCCGCTGCGTGCGCTTCTCCACCGAGGTGGCGGGCGTCGCCGACCTCGGCGCCATCGGCCGCGGCGAGGACATGGAGATCACCACCTATCTCGAGCACGCCATGCGCTCGGAGCTTCAGGGCAACGTCGCCGATTTGTGCCCGGTGGGCGCGCTGACCCACAAGCCCTACGCCTTCCATGCCCGGCCCTGGGAGCTCATCAAGACCGAGTCCATCGACCTCATGGACGCCCTCGGCTCCAACATCCGCATCGACACCCGCGGCCGCGAGGTGATGCGCATCCTGCCGCGCATCAACGAGGCGGTGAACGAGGAGTGGATCTCGGACAAGACCCGCTACGTGTGGGACGGGCTGAAGATGCAGCGCCTCGACCGGCCCTATGTGCGCAAGGACGGCCGGCTGGTGCCCGCCACCTGGAGCGAGGCGTTCGCCGCCGTCGCCGCCAAGGTGAAGGCGGCCGCGCCGGCGAAGATCGGCGCCATCGTCGGCGACCTCGCCAGCGTCGAGGAGGTGTTTGCCCTCAAGGCGCTGATGGACAAGCTCGGCTCGAAGAACATCGACTGCCGCCAGGACGGCGCCGCGCTCGATCCGGCCGCGGGCCGCGCGACCTATGTGTTCAATCCCGGCATCGCCGCCATCGAGGCGGCGGACGCGATCCTGCTGGTGGGCACCGATCCGCGCCACGAGGCGAGCGTGCTCAACGCCCGCATCCGCAAGCGCTGGCGCATGGGCGGCCTCAAGGTGGGCGTCATCGGCCCGCAGGTGGATCTGACCTACTCCTATGAATATCTCGGCGCCGGCCCCGACAGCCTCGCCGACCTCGCCGGCGCCGGCACCTTCGCCGAGACGCTGCGTGCCGCCGAGCGGCCCATGGTGATCGTCGGCCAGGGCGCGCTCGCCCGTCCGGATGGTGCCGCGGTGCTGTCGCTCGCCGCCAAGGTGGCGCTGGCGGCCGGCGCGGTGAAAGGAGGGCTGGAACGGCTTCGCCGTGCTCCACACCGCCGCCGCCCGCGTCGGCGCGCTCGATGTCGGCGCGGTGCCGGGCGAAGGCGGCCTCGATGTCGCCGCCATGTGCGCCCCCGGCGCGCTGGACGTCGTCTTCCTCATGGGCGCGGACGAGGTGGACGTCGCCCCCGGCGCCTTCGTGATCTATCTCGGCACCCATGGCGACCGCGGCGCCCACCGGGCGGACGTGATCCTGCCCGGCGCCGCCTACCCGGAGAAGAGCGGCCTCTACGTGAACACGGAAGGCCGGGTGCAGTTCGCCAACCGCGCCGCCTTCCCGCCCGGCGAGGCGCGCGAGGACTGGGCGATCCTGCGCGCCCTCTCCGAGGTGCTGAAGCAGACCCTGCCGTTCGACAGCCTGATGGCGTTGCGCGCGCTTCTGGTGGAGACCTATCCGCACCTCGGCCACGTGGACGAGGCGCTTGCCGCCGATCCCGCCGCGCTCTCGGCGCTGGCGCAGAAGGGTGGGGCCACCGACAAGGCGGCGTTCGTCTCCGCGGTCGAGGACTTCTACCTCACCAACCCCATCGCCCGCGCCTCGGCCGTCATGGCCGAGTGCTCGGCCCTGCGCCTGGAGGCCGCCGCGGAAGCGGCGGAATAGGGGATGGGCAACGCAACACCTGCTTTCCCGAACGAAGCCGGGGCCGTCATGACGGGATCAAGGACATGAACTGGCAGGACACCCTTATCCAGGTGCTCATCATCCTCGGGCAGAGCCTCGCGCTGCTCGTGGCGCTCCTGATCTTCATCGCCTACATCCTGCTGGCCGACCGCAAGATCTGGGCGGCGGTGCAGCTGCGGCGCGGGCCCAACGTGGTGGGGCCGTTCGGGCTGTTCCAGTCCTTCGCCGACCTCCTCAAATTCGTGCTGAAGGAGCCCACCATCCCGGCGGGCGCCAACAAGGCCGTGTTCCTGCTCGCCCCGCTCGTCACCTGCGTGCTGGCGCTCGCCGCCTGGGCGGTGGTGCCGATCGCCGACGGCTGGGTGATCGCCGACCTGAACGTGGGCGTGCTGTACATCTTCGCCATCTCGTCGCTCGGCGTGTACGGCATCATCATGGGCGGCTGGGCCTCGAACTCGAAGTATCCGTTCCTCGCCTCCCTGCGCTCGGCGGCGCAGATGGTGTCCTACGAGGTCTCCATCGGCTTCGTCATCATCACCGTGCTGATGTGCGCCGGCTCGCTGAACCTCTCCGAGATCGTCGAGGCGCAGAACGGCAAGCTTGGGCTGCTGAACTGGTATTTCCTGCCGCTGTTCCCGATGTTCGTGATCTTCTACGTGTCGGCGCTGGCGGAGACCAACCGCCCGCCCTTCGACCTGGTGGAAGCGGAATCGGAGCTGGTCGCCGGCTTCATGACCGAGTACGGCTCGACGCCCTATCTGCTCTTCATGCTGGGCGAGTACGTGGCCATCCTGACCATGTGCGCCATGGCCACCATCCTGTTCCTCGGCGGCTGGCTCTCGCCGCTGCCGTTCGCCCCCTTCACCTGGGTGCCGGGCCTCGTTTGGTTCGTCATCAAGGTGTGCTTCATGTTCTTCCTGTTCGCCATGGCCAAGGCCATGGTGCCGCGCTATCGCTACGACCAGCTCATGCGGCTCGGCTGGAAGGTGTTCCTGCCGATCTCGCTCGTCGCCGTGGTGGTGGTCGCGGGCGTCCTGCACTTCACCGGGATGGCGCCGAAATGACCCGACCCATCCCTCATCCGCACCGCCTTCCGGGAGAGCGCACATGAAGCTCGATCAGGCCGCGCGCGCCATCTTTCTCACCGAGCTGGTCTCGGGCTTCTTCCTCGCCATGCGCTATTTCTTCAAGCCCAAGGCGACGCTGAACTATCCGTTTGAGAAGGGGCCGCTCTCACCGCGCTTCCGCGGCGAGCACGCGCTGCGCCGCTACCCGAACGGGGAGGAGCGCTGCATCGCGTGCAAATTGTGCGAGGCGATCTGCCCGGCGCAGGCCATCACCATCGAGGCCGGCCCGCGCCGCAACGACGGAACGCGCCGCACCACGCGCTACGACATCGACATGGTGAAGTGCATCTATTGCGGCTTCTGCCAGGAGGCGTGCCCGGTGGACGCGATCGTCGAGGGGCCGAACTTCGAGTTCGCCACCGAGACGCGCGAGGAACTCTATTACGACAAGGAAAAGCTGCTCGCGAACGGCGACCGGTGGGAGCGCGAGATCGCCCGCGCCATCGCCATGGATGCGCCGTACCGCTGAGCAGGCGGGGATCGGCCGGCCTCACGCCGGCCGCGGGGATTGGATCGGTGCCGGGCGTCCTGCGCGGCATCTCGACAGTGGACTTTTGGGATGCGTGAAGGCAATCGATCGACCGGCCGCCGTCCGGCGCCGGCAATGACCGGCGCGGGCGCGCCGCGGGCAGGGGGGCTCGGCGCATGAGTGTCGCGGCAGCGTTCTTCTATCTCTTCGCCTTCGTGCTGATTGCGTCCGCCTTCATGGTGATCTCCTCGCGCAATCCCGTGCACTCGGTGCTGTTCCTCATCCTCGCCTTCGTCAATGCGGCGGGCCTCTTCATCCTCATCGGCGCCGAGTTCCTCGCGCTGATCCTGGTGGTGGTCTATGTGGGCGCGGTGGCGGTGCTGTTCCTGTTCGTCGTCATGATGCTGGACGTCGACTTCGTGGAGCTGCGCCAGGGCTTCCTGCAATATCTGCCCATCGGCATGATCGTCGGCGCCATCTTCCTCGCCGAGCTGGTGCTGGTGCTGGGCGCCTGGGCCACCGGGCCGGGGGTCGCCCAGGCGGTGTCCGCCGCCGCCAACGTGGCGCCCGCCGGCGCCGAGACGGTGAGCAACGTGCGCGCCATCGGCCAGGTGCTCTACACGGACTACATCTACTTCTTCCAGGCGGCGGGCTTCGTGCTGCTCGTCGCCATGATCGGCGCCATCGTGCTCACGCTCCGCCACAAGGCGGGGGTGAAGCGCCAGAGCATCTCCGCCCAGGTGGAGCGCACCGCCAAGACCGCCATCGAGGTGGTCAAGGTGCGCCCCGGCCAGGGCCTTTGAGGGGGCGGCAATGGACATCGGTCTCTCCCACTACCTCACCGTCGCGGCGATCCTGTTCACGCTCGGGACGCTCGGCATCTTCCTCAACCGGAAGAACGTGATCGTCATCCTGATGTCGGTGGAGCTGATCCTGCTCGCCGTGAACATCAACCTCGTGGCCTTCTCGGCCTTCCTCGGCAACCTCACCGGCCAGATCTTCGCGCTGCTGGTGCTGACGGTCGCGGCGGCCGAGGCGGCCATCGGCCTCGCCATCCTCGTGGTGTTCTACCGCAACCGCGGTTCGATCGCCGTCGAGGACATCAACGCCATGAAGGGCTGAGGCCATGTATCAGGCGATCGTCTTCCTCCCCCTCGTCGGCTTCCTCATCGCCGGCCTGTTCGGCCGCTCCATCGGCGCCCGCGCGAGCGAGATCGTCACCACCTCGCTTCTGTTCGTGGCCTGCCTGCTCGCCTGGATCGCCTTTGTCGACGTCGGCTTCTCCGGCCACGACGCGCGCGTGCAGGTGATGAAGTGGATCTATGTGGGCGACCTGAAGATCGACTGGGCGCTGCGCATCGACACCATGACCGCGATCATGCTGATCGTCGTCACCTCCGTGTCCTCGCTCGTGCACCTCTACTCCATCGGCTACATGCACGAGGACCCGAGCCGGCCGCGCTTCTTCGCCTATCTGTCGCTGTTCACCTTCGCCATGCTGATGCTGGTGACGGCGGACAACCTGGTGCAGCTGTTCTTCGGCTGGGAGGGCGTGGGCCTCGCCTCGTACCTGCTGATCGGCTTCTGGTACGAGAAGCCGTCCGCCAACGCCGCCGCCATGAAGGCCTTCGTGGTCAACCGCGTGGGCGACTTCGGCTTCATGCTGGGCATCTTCGCCATCTTCGTGATGACCGGCTCGGTGGCGTTCGAGACCGTGTTCGCCCAGGCGCCCTCGCTCGCCGGCAAGACCATCCACTTCCTCGGCCACCACTGGGATGCGCCGACGGTGATCGCGCTGCTGCTGTTCGTCGGCGCCATGGGCAAGTCGGCCCAGTTCCTGCTGCACACCTGGCTGCCCGACGCCATGGAGGGCCCGACCCCGGTGTCCGCCCTCATCCATGCCGCCACCATGGTGACCGCCGGGGTGTTCATGGTGGCGCGCATGTCGCCCATCTTCGAACTGTCGCCCACCGCGCTCGACATCGTCATGCTGATCGGCGCCACCACCGCCTTCTTCGCGGCGACCATCGGCCTGGTGCAAAACGACATCAAGAAGGTGATCGCCTACTCCACCTGCTCCCAGCTCGGCTACATGTTCGTGGCCATGGGGGCGGGGGCCTATTCCATCGGCATGTTCCACCTGTTCACCCACGCCTTCTTCAAGGCGCTGTTGTTCCTCGGCGCCGGCTCGGTGATCCACGCGATGCACCACGAGCAGGACATGCGCCACATGGGCGGGCTGTGGAAGAAGATCCCTTTCACCTACGGCGTGATGCTGGTGGGCACGCTCGCCATCACCGGCGTGCCGCCCCTCGCGGGCTACTATTCCAAGGACGCCATCATCGAGGCGGCCTATGCCAGCCACAACTACTTCCGGGTCTACGGCTACTGGCTGACCGTGATCGCCGCGGCGCTCACCGCCTTCTATTCGTGGCGCCTGGTGTTCATGACCTTCCACGGCAAGCCGCACGACCACCACCATTACGACCACGCCCATGAGAGCCCGCTGGTGATGACCATCCCGCTGGCGGCGCTGTCGGTCGGCGCGATCTTCGCCGGCATGGCCTTCTACGGCGTGTTCGTCGGCCATGGGGTGGAGCACTTCTTCCGCCACTCCATCTTCATGGGGGCGGAGAACCACATCCTGCACGCCATGCACGACATCCCCGGCTGGGCGGTGTGGGCGCCGACCCTCATGATGGTGATCGGCACCGCCTTCGCGGTCTGGTTCTACATCCTCGACCCCTCGGTCCCGGTGCAGCTTGCCCGCTCGCAGGACGCGCTCTACCGCTTCCTGCTGAACAAGTGGTACTTCGACGAGATATACGACTTCCTGATCGTCAAGCCGACGCTCTGGCTCGGCCGGCTGCTGTGGAAGCGGGGCGACGGCACCATCATCGACGGCCTCGGGCCGGACGGCATCTCCGCGCGCGTCATGGACGTGACGGGGCGGGTGGTGCGGCTTCAGTCCGGCTACCTCTACCACTACGCCTTCGTGATGCTCATCGGCGTCGCGGCCTTCATCACCTGGTTCATGTTCGCCGGAGTGTGACGCGATGACCGGTTGGCCCATCCTCTCCGTCGTCACCTTCCTGCCATTGGTGGGGGCGCTGTTCATCCTGGCGGTGAGGGGCGACAGCGAAGTCACCGCGCGCAACGCCCGCTGGGTGGCGCTGTGGACGACGCTCGTGACCTTCGTCGTGTCGCTGCTGCTGCTGCCGGGCTTCGACCCGGCCGCCCCCGGCTTCCAGTTCGTGGAGAAGAAGGCCTGGCTCGGCGACGTCGCCGCCTACCACATGGGCGTCGACGGCATCTCGCTGCCGTTCGTGATCCTCACCACCTTCCTCATGCCGTTCTGCATCCTCGCCTCGTGGGAGAGCGTGCACAAGCGGGTGAAGGAATACATGATCGCCTTCCTGGTGCTCGAGACCCTGATGGTCGGCACCTTCTGCGCCCTCGACCTCGTCCTCTTCTACTTCTTCTTCGAGGGCGGCCTGATCCCGATGTTCCTCATCATCGGCATCTGGGGCGGGCAGCGGCGCATCTATGCGGCGTTCAAGTTCTTCCTCTATACGCTCGCCGGCTCGGTGCTGATGATGCTCGCCATCATGGCCATGTACTGGCAGGCCGGCACCACCGACGTGCCCACCTTGATGAAGTTCGGCTTCCCGTCCGGCATGCAGACCTGGCTGTGGCTCGCCTTTTTCGCCTCGTTCGCGGTGAAGATGCCCATGTGGCCGGTGCACACCTGGCTGCCCGACGCGCACGTGGAGGCGCCCACCGCCGGCTCGGTGATCCTGGCCGGCATCCTCCTGAAGATGGGCGGCTACGGCTTCATCCGCTTCTCGCTGCCCATGTTCCCGGAGGCGAGCCACTTCTTCGCCCCCATGGTGTTCACCCTCTCGGTGGTGGCGATCATCTACACCTCGCTGGTGGCCCTCGTGCAGGAGGACATCAAGAAGCTGATCGCCTATTCGTCCATCGCCCATATGGGCTTCGTGACCATGGGCATCTTCGCCATGAACGAGGCGGGGCTGCAGGGCGCCATGTTCCTGATGATCTCGCACGGCTTCGTCTCGGGCGCGCTGTTCCTGTGCGTGGGCGTGATCTACGACCGCATGCACACCCGCCAGATCGCCGCCTATGGCGGCCTCGTGCACCGCATGCCGCTCTACGCCACCGTGCTCATGGTGTTCACCATGGCGAATGTGGGCCTGCCGGGCACGTCGGGCTTCGTCGGCGAGTTCCTCACCATGCTCGCCGCCTTCGAGCGCAACACCTGGATCGCCTTCTTCGCAGCCACCGGCGTGATCCTGTCGGCGGCCTATGCGCTGTGGCTCTATCTGCGCGTGATCTTCGGGCCGCTGGAGAAGGACAGCCTGAAGGCCATGGCCGACCTCTCGCCGCGCGAGATCGCGATCATGGCGCCGCTGGTGGTGCTCACCATCCTCTTCGGCGTGTGGCCGGCGCCCATCCTCGACATGACCTCGAGCGCGGTGGGCACGGTGATCGCGCGCACCGACCAGGTGGCGGCGGCGGTGAAGACCGCGCTGCTCCTTCCCTTCTGATCCCGGATGACCGCCATGTCGCAGCTTCTGCCCCCCATCGCCGCGGTCCTGCCCGAGCTGCTGCTCGCGGTGTCGGCCATCGCGCTGATCCTGATCGGCGCGTTCCGCGGGGAGGCCGCGGCGAACCTCGTGACGGGGCTCGCCATCGCCGTGCTCGCGGCGGCGGCGGTCCTGGTGCTGCTCGCCCCCGCCGGCGAGGTGGTGGCCTTCAACGGATCGATGGTGATCGACACCTATGCGCGCTTCATGAAGTTCCTGGCGCTGCTTGGCGCCACCGTCTCGCTGGTCATGGCGGTGGACTGGCTGAACCGGGAGAAGCAGCAGAAGTTCGAATATGCCGTGCTGGTGCTGCTGGCGACGCTCGGCATGTGCATCCTGGTGTCCGCCGGCGACCTGATCGCGCTCTATCTCGGCCTCGAGCTGATGAGCCTCTCGCTCTACGTAGTGGCCGCCATCAACCGCGATTCGGTGCGCTCCACCGAGGCGGGCCTGAAGTATTTCGTCCTCGGCGCGCTCTCCTCGGGCATGCTGCTCTACGGCGCCTCGCTGATCTACGGCTTCACCGGCTCGGTGAACTTCTCGGTCATCGCCACCGTGGTGAAGGAGCCCTCCCTCGGGCTCATCTTCGGCCTCGTCTTCCTGCTGGCCGGCCTGTGCTTCAAGGTCTCGGCGGTGCCGTTCCACATGTGGACGCCGGACGTCTATGAGGGCGCGCCGACCCCGGTCACCGCCTTCTTCGCCACCGCGCCCAAGGCGGCCGCCATGGCGATCTTCGTGCGCGTGACGGCGGAAGCGTTCCCGCACGTCACCCACCAGTGGCAGCAGATCGTCGCCTTCGTCGCCATCGCCTCCATGGTGCTCGGCGCGTTCGCCGCCATCGGCCAGCGCAACATCAAGCGCCTGCTCGCCTATTCCTCCATCGGCCACATGGGCTTCGCGCTGGTGGGCCTCGCCGCCGGCACCGAGCAGGGGGTGCGCGGCGTGCTGGTCTACATGGCCATCTATGTGGCCATGACGCTCGGCTCGTTCGCCTGCGTGCTCGCCATGCGCCGCAAGGGGCAGGCGGTGGAGAGCGTCGACGACCTCGCCGGCCTCGGCACCCGCAACCCGGTGATGGCGCTGCTGCTGGCGGCGCTCATGTTCTCGCTCGCCGGCATCCCGCCGCTCGCCGGCTTCCTCGCCAAGTACTACGTGTTCCTCGCCGCCATCCAGGCCGGCCTGTACTGGCTGGCGGTGATCGGCGTGCTCGCCTCGGTGGTGGGCGCCTTCTACTACCTGCGCATCGTCAAGATCATGTATTTCGACGAGCCGGCGGAGGCGTTCGACCCCATGCCGTCCGAGCTGAAGGCGGTGCTCGGCGTGAGCGGGCTTTTCACGATCTTCTATTTCGTCTATCCCGCTCCCCTCATCGAGGCGGCGGGTGCCGCCGCCCGCTCGCTCTTCTGATCGAATGGCCGCACACGAATTCCAGGGTTCCACGGTTCCCATCGTCCGCTACACCGAGATCGGCTCCACCAATGCCGAGGGGCTCGCGCGCCTTGCGCGCGGCGAGACCATGCCGGTGTGGCTGGTGGCGGATGTGCAGACCGCCGGCCGCGGCGGCGCGGCGTCCCTGGACCTCGGAGGTGGGCAACCTGTTCGCCACCCTGGTGCTGCCGAACCCGGCACCGGCCGCGAACCTCGCCCAATTGTGCTTCGTCGCCGGCCTCGCGCTGCGCGACGCGGTGGCGCGGGCCGCGCCCGACATCGGCGCCGAGCGGCTCAAGCTGAAGTGGCCCAACGACCTCCTGATCGACCGCGCCAAGCTCGCCGGCATCCTGGTGGAGGGCGGCTCCGACGCCTATGGCCGCCCGGCGGCGGTGATCGGCTTCGGCGTCAATTGTCTGCACCATCCGGACGGCCTCGCTTATCCCGCGACCTCGCTTGAGGCCGCGGGCGCCCCGCCGCCCCCGACCGGGTGCTGGAGGCGCTCGACATCGCCATGGCGGCCCGCATCAGCCAGTGGAATGCCGGCGCCGGCTTCCCCGAGATCCGCACGGAATGGATGCGCCACGCCCTCGGCATGGGCGACCAGGTGAGCGTCAAGGTGGGCGAGCGCGAGGTGGTGGGCCGATTCGAGAACATCGACGCGCGCGGCGCCCTGATGCTGAGGCGCAAGGACGGCGTCGCGGAGATCATCACGGCCGGCGACGTCTCCCTCATCAAGCCGGACCTCTAGGGTCCGCAGGTGCGGCGCACGGCGCGCCGCGGGATGGAAACGGCGGAACAGATGGCACATCCCGACGAGTTGGTATTCGCGCCCTTGGGCGGCGTCGGCGAGATCGGCATGAATCTCGCCCTCTACGGTTTCGGCCCGCGCAAGGCGCGCACCTGGCTGGTGGTGGACCTCGGCATGAGCTTCGCCGGCCCCGAGGCGCCGGGCGTCGACCTGGTGCTGCCCGACATCCGCTTCCTGGAGGCGGAGAAGAAGCACATCGCCGGCCTGGTCATCACCCATGGCCACGAGGACCATGTGGGGGCGGTGCTGGACCTGTGGCCGCGCCTGAAGTGCCCGATCTACACCACGCGCTTCACCGCCGGCCTGCTGGAGGCCAAGCGCTCCGGCGAGCCGGGCGCGCCCTCGTCGCTGCCGGTGACGGTGGTGCGTTCGGGCGCGACGGTGGACATCGGGCCGTTCGCGGTGGAGTTCATCCCGGTCGCCCACTCGATCCCGGACAGCCACGCTTTGGCGATCCGCACCGGCGCCGGCCTCGTGGTGCATACCGGCGACTGGAAGCTCGACCCGACCCCGCTGGTGGGCCTGCCCACCGATACCGAGCGCCTGAAGGCGCTGGGCGACGAAGGGGTGCGGGCCCTGATCTGCGATTCCACCAACGCCATCCGCGACGGCGTCTCGCCGTCCGAGGCGGAAGTGGCGGCGTCGCTCACCGAGATCGTCGGCAAGGCGAAGCACCGCGTCGCCTTCACCACGTTCTCGTCCAACGTGGCGCGCGTGCGCGCCATCGCCCAGGCGGCGCGCGCCAATGGCCGCGAGGTCGTGGTGGTGGGCCGGGCGCTGGAGCGCGTCATCGGCGTGGCGCGCGAGGAGGGGCTGCTGGACGGCGTGCCCGCCTTCCGCGGCGCCGACGCCTTCGGCTTCCTCCGCGCGACAAGGTGGTGGCGATCCTCACCGGCAGCCAGGGCGAGCAGCGCGCGGCGCTGCGGCGCATCGCCGACGACGACCACCCCGAGATCGCCCTCTCGCCGGGCGACCTCGTGGTGTTCTCCTCGCGCACCATTCCCGGCAACGAGAAGGTGGTGAATCACATTATCAACGCTCTGGTGCGCCGGGGCGTGGAGGTGATGACCGACCGCGACGGGCTGGTGCACGTCTCCGGCCATCCGCGGCGCGGCGAACTCAAGCAGATGTACGAGATGGTGCGCCCCCAGGTGGCGATCCCGGTCCATGGCGAGGCGCTGCACCTGCACGAGCATGCGAAGCTCGCCAAGAGCCTCGGCGTGCCGGAGGTGGTCACCTGCTATGACGGTCACGTGGTCCGCCTCGCGCCCGGGCCGGCGGAGCGGGTGGACGACGTGCCGTTCGGCCGGCTCTACAAGGATGGCCGCCTCTTGGTGGCCGAGGCCGCCCGCGCCATTCCCGAGCGGCGCAAGCTCTCGTTCGCGGGCGTGGTGTCGGTGTCGGTGGCGGTGGACCGCCATGGCGGCATTGCCGGCGATCCCTCGGTGGAGATCACCGGCATTCCCGAGCGCGGGGAGGGCGGCGTCGACATGCTCGACCATGTGCTCGACACGGTGAGCGCGACCCTGGAGAACCTGCCCAAGGCACGGCGGCGCGATCCCGAGGCGCTCGCCGAGACGCTTGAGCGGGCGGTGCGCGCGGCGGTGAACGCGGTGTGGGGCAAAAGCCCGTTTGCCACGTGCACGTTCTCGAAGTGTGATGGGGGCGCCGGCATCGGCGCGCGGCGCGAGGAGGGGATCATGATCGGACGGCTGAACCACGTGGCCATCGCGGTGCGCGACCTGTCCGCCGCCGCCGCCCTCTATCGCGACACGCTGGGGGCGCAGGTGTCGGAGGCGGTGCCCCAGGTGGAGCATGGCGTCACCACCGTGTTCGTCCATCTGCCGAACACCAAGATCGAGTTCCTGGAACCGCTCGGCGCCGACTCCCCGATCGCGAAGTTCCTGGAGCGCAACCCGGACGGCGGCATCCACCACATCTGCTACGAGGTGGACGACATTCTCGCCGCCCGCGACCAGCTGAAGGCCAATGGCGCGCGGGTGCTCGGCTCCGGCGAGCCGAAGATCGGCGCCCACGGCAAGCCGGTGCTGTTCCTTCACCCGAAGGACTTCAACGGCACGCTGGTGGAGCTGGAGCAGGCGTGATCCCGTGAGCCCGCTGACCTTCCTCGCCATCTATTTCATCGTCTGGTGGGTGACGCTGTTCGCGGTGCTGCCGTGGGGCGTGCGCTCGCAGGCGGAGAGCGCCGACATCACCCCCGGCACCGACCCCGGCGCCCCGGTGCGCCCGCTGCTGCTCAAGAAGCTGATCGCCACCACCGTGGTCGCCGCCATCATCACCGGCGCCCTGATCTATTTCGTCACCAGCGGGCTGGTGTCCATGGACGATTTCCCCATGCCGTTCGACACTCGGCCGCTTTGAGGCGTGCGCCCGCGCGCCCCGGACGCATGCAGCGCCAGCGGAATGCGAGCCGGGGCCCAGCGCAAAAGGTCGCGAAGCGGCTCTTTCCGGCCGACGGCGGGGGTTGGGTGCGGCGGTCGGTTTTGATTGGACCGCTGCGCGGGAGCCTCCGCCGCGCCCCGGATCGGCGCTCCGGCTGCGCCGTCGCGAGCCGGGGCGCGGGACAAAAAACAAAAGGCGAAGACCCGGAAGGTCTCGCCTTTATCGTTCACGGCTCCTGAGCGACGCCGAAAGTCTCAGCCTTCTTCTTGCGTCAAAAGGACGATCCGCAATGCCGATTCCGTGTTGCGCCCCCGCGAGGTGGCCATCGGTCGGCGATTTTGTCGATTCCTCCCGAGACCTGGACCAATTTCACCGGCCAGAGGCTGCGGTGACGATCCCCTTTCTTATGCGGACGCACGTTAGAACAAGAATCTGTCGCTTGTCATCCTTGCGCCGCAATAACCGTTCGCTGCAACGCAATATGTAGGGGCGGGGCCTCGGGCCTTCCCGTCCGGCGTGCAGCCCGGCGGGGCTGGGTCGCGGCGGGGAAAGGTGTGTCGCCACGGGCCATCGCTCTTGTGTTTCGCGGCCGGTTCCGGTTTCTCTGCGCCCCACCTTCCCCTCGCACGCCAGGGACGACCGATGCGCCTCTCCCGTTATTTCCTTCCCATCCTGCGCGAGGTGCCCAAGGAGGCGGAGATCGTCTCCCACCGGCTGATGCTGCGCGCCGGCATGATCCGCCAGGAGGCGGCGGGCATCTATGCCTGGCTGCCGCTCGGCCACCGGGTGCTCAACAAGGTGTGCAACATCATCCGCGAGGAGCAGAATCGGGCCGGCGCCATCGAGATGCTGATGCCCACCATCCAGTCGGCGGACCTGTGGCGCGAGAGCGGCCGCTACGACGACTACGGCAAGGAGATGCTGCGCATCAAGGACCGGCACGAGCGCGACATGCTGTTCGGGCCGACCAATGAGGAGATGATCACCGAGATCGTCCGCGCCTATGTGAAGTCCTACAAGGCGCTGCCGCTCAATCTCTACCACATTCAGTGGAAGTTCCGGGACGAGGTGCGCCCGCGCTTCGGCGTCTACCGCTCGCGCGAGTTCCTGATGAAGGATGCCTATTCGTTCGACCTCGACCAGGCGGGGGCGCGGCATTCCTATAACAAGATGTTCGTCGCCTATCTGCGCACTTTCGCCCGCATGGGGCTCAAGGCCATCCCCATGGTGGCCGACACCGGCCCCATCGGCGGCAACCTTTCCCACGAATTCATCATCCTCGCCTCCACCGGCGAGAGCGAGGTTTTCTGCCACGGCGATTATCTCGACATGGCACCGCCGCCGGCCAGCCTCGACTTCGACGACGCGGCCGGCCTCCAGGGGCTCTTCGACCAGTGGACCAGCCTTTATGCCGCCACATCGGAGAAGCACGACGAGGCGGCGTTCGCCGCCATCCCCGAGGCGCGGCGCATGGCGGCGCGCGGCATCGAGGTGGGTCACATCTTCTATTTCGGCACCAAATATTCCGAGCCGTTCGGCGCCAAGGTCCTCGGACCGGACGGCAAGGAGCACGTGATCCACATGGGCTCCTACGGCATCGGCCCCTCGCGCCTCGTGGCGGCCATGATCGAGGCCTCCCATGACGAGGCCGGCATCGTGTGGCCGGACGCCGTCGCCCCGTTCGACGTGGGCATCCTCAATCTGAAGACCGGGGACAGCGCCACCGATGCCGCCTGCGCCGAGCTTTACGCGACGCTTACCGGCCTGGGCTACGATGTGCTGTACGACGACACGGAAGAGCGCGCCGGCGCCAAGTTCGCCACCGCCGACCTCATCGGCCTGCCCTGGCAGGTCCTGGTGGGGCCGAAGAGCCTCGCGGAGGGCAAGGTGGAACTGAAGCGCCGGGCCGATGGATCGCGCGAGCTCCTGTCGCCCGCCGACCTGGTGGAGAGCTGAAGGCATGAGTGAAGGCCGGGTCGAGACCAGCGCAGCGACCGAGACGACGGGCACGCGGCCCTTCGCCCCCTTCGAATGGATGCTTTCGCTGCGCTACCTCCGGGCGCGCCGCAAGGAGGGCTTCATCTCGGTCATCGCCGGCTTCTCGTTCCTCGGCATCGTGCTCGGCGTGGCGACGCTCATCATCGTCATGGCGGTGATGAACGGCTTCCGCCAGGAGCTTTTGTCCAAGATCCTCGGCCTCAACGGCCACGTGCTGATGCAGCCGCTCGAATCCCCGCTCACCGACTACCAGGCGGTGGCCGAGCGCATCGCCAAGCTCAACGGCGTGCGGCTCGCGGTGCCGCTGGTGGAGGGCCAGGCGCTCGCCTCCTCGCCGTTCGGCGCCTCGGGCGTGCTGGTGCGGGGCATGAGCGAGCAGAATTTGCGCGGCCTGCCCTCGGTCTCGCACCACATCATCTCCGGCACGCTGGAGAATTTCGACCGCGGCCAGGGCCTCGCCATCGGCAAGCGCCTCGCCGACCAGCTCTCGCTGCGGGTGGGCGACAACATCACCCTGGTGGCGCCGCGCGGCGCGGTGACGCCCATGGGCACCTCGCCGCGCATCAAGGTCTACAAGGTGGCGGCGATCTTCGAGATCGGCATGTCGGAGTACGATTCGGCCTTCGTCTTCATGCCGCTGCCGGAGGCGCAGGCCTATTTCAACCGCAACGGCGACGTGAACGCGGTGGAGATCTATATCGACAATCCCGACGACGTGGAGGAACTGCGCGGCGCCATCCAGGCGGCGGCGCAGCGGCCCGCTTATCTCGTCGACTGGCGGCGGCGCAACGCCACCTTCTTCAACGCGCTCCAGGTGGAGCGCAACGTGATGTTCCTGATCCTGACGCTGATCGTGCTGGTGGCGGCGCTCAACATCGTCTCCGGCCTGATCATGCTGGTGAAGGACAAGGGCCACGACATCGCCATCCTGCGCACCATGGGCGCGACGCAGGGGGCGATCATGCGGGTGTTCCTGATCACCGGCGCCGCCATCGGCGTGGTGGGAACCTTCGTCGGGCTGATCCTCGGCGTCGTGGTGTGCCTCAACATCGAGACCATCCGCCAGTTCATCTCCTGGCTCACCGCCACCGAGCTGTTTTCGCCGGAACTCTATTATCTCAGCCGCCTGCCGGCGCAGATGAACCTCGGCGAGACCACCTCGGTGGTCATCATGGCGCTGGTGCTGTCGCTGCTCGCCACGCTCTATCCCTCCTGGCGGGCCGCCCGGCTCGATCCGGTCGAAGCCCTGAGGTACGAGTGATGGACCACACGGTGGAGACCCGGGGGCCGCTGCCGGTTCCGCCCGGAGCGCCGGGCGGCGGCGAGAAGCGCGAGCCGGCGCTGCTGCTCGCCGGCGTCAAGCGGCGCTACGCCCAGGGGGCGCAGGCGCTGGAAATCCTGCGCGGGGTGGACCTGAAGGTCGCGCCGGGCCAGTCGGTGGCGCTGGTGGCGCCCTCCGGCTCGGGCAAGTCCACGCTGCTGCACATCGCCGGCCTGTTGGAGCATTCCGACGAGGGCGAGGTGTTCATCGCCGGCACGTCCACGGCGCGGCTTCCCGACGGCGAGCGCACGCGCCTGCGGCGCCTCAATATCGGCTTCATCTACCAGTTCCACCATCTGCTCGGCGAGTTCTCGGCGCTCGAGAACGTCGCCATGCCGCAGATGATCCGCGGCCTCTCGCGCGCCAAGGCGGAGGAGCGGGCGAAGGAGATGCTGACCTATCTCGGCCTCGCCGCGCGCCTCACGCACCGGCCTTCCGAACTCTCCGGCGGCGAGCAGCAGCGCGTCGCCATCGCCCGCGCGCTCGCCAACGCCCCGCGCCTGCTGCTGGCGGACGAGCCCACCGGCAATCTCGACCCCAAGACGTCGGACCATGTCTTCGGCGCGCTCACCGAGCTGGTGCGCGCCACCGGCGTCGCGGCGCTGATCGCCACCCACAATCTGGAGCTGGCGAGCCGCATGGACCGGCGCGTCACGCTGCGCGAGGGCAGGGTGGTGGAATTGGCCTGAGCGCTGCGGCGCGCCGTCCAAGCGCAGACGGGCAGGGGACCGATCGGCGCCCGCAAGCCCGCCCCTCGCGCTCACACCAGCCGGCTCTGGTCCTTCGCCGCGCCCACGAACGAGGCGAACAGGGGGTGCGGCTCGAACGGGCGCGACTTCAGTTCGGGATGGAACTGCACGCCGATGAACCAGGGATGGTTGGAATATTCCACGATCTCCGGCAGCAGCCCGTCCGGCGACATGCCGGAAAACTTCAGGCCGTGCGCCTCCAGCTGCGCGCGATAGGCGGTGTTCACCTCGTAGCGGTGGCGGTGGCGCTCGAAGATGTCGCGCTTGCCATAGACGCCCTCCACCCGGCTGCCGCTCTCCAGGTGCGCCGGATAGGCGCCGAGGCGCATGGTGCCGCCGAGGTCGCCGGCCGCGTTGCGCTTCTCCAGCTCGTTGCCGCGCATCCATTCGGTCAAAAGGCCCACCACCGGCTCGTTGGTGGGACCGAACTCGGTGGAATTGGCTGCCGCGACGCCGGCGAGGTTCCGCGCCGCCTCGATCACCGCCATCTGCATGCCGAAGCAGATGCCGAAATAGGGCACCGCGCGCTCGCGGGCGAACTGGGCCGCGCGGATTTTGCCCTCGGCGCCGCGCTGGCCGAAGCCGCCGGGCACGAGGATGCCGTGCACGTGCTCCAGGAACGGCGCCGGATCCTCGCGCTCGAAGGTCTCGCTCTCGATCCAGTCGAGATTGACCTTCACCTTGTTGGCGATGCCGCCATGGGCGAGCGCCTCGATCAGCGACTTGTAGGCGTCCTTGAGGCCCGTGTACTTGCCGACGATGGCGATGGTGACCTCGCCCTCGGGGTTGCGCACCCGGTCCTCGATGGTGTGCCAGCGCGCAAGGTTCGGCGCGGCGCCGGCTCGATGTGGAAGGCGGCCAGCACCTCCTTGTCGAGGCCTTCCGCGTGATAGGCGGACGGCACGGCATAGATGTTGTCCACGTCCCGCGCCTCGATCACCGCGCTTTCCCGCACGTTGCAGAACAGCGAGAGCTTGCGGCGCTCCTCGCGCGGGATCTCGCGGTCGGTGCGGCACAGCAGGATGTCGGGCTGGATGCCGATGGAGCGCAGCTCCTTCACGGAGTGCTGGGTGGGCTTGGTCTTCAGCTCGCCGGCGGAGGGGATGAAGGGCAGGAGCGTGAGGTGGATGAAGATGGCGTGGCCGCGCGGCAGCTCGTTCTTCAGCTGGCGGGTGGCTTCGAAGAAGGGCAGGCCCTCGATGTCGCCCACCGTGCCGCCAACCTCGATCAGCACGAAGTCGAAGCCCTCGTTGCCCTCCAGGACGAAGTCCTTGATGGCGTTGGTGACGTGGGGGATGACCTGGATGGTGGCGCCGAGATAGTCGCCACGGCGCTCCTTGGTCAGGATGTCCTGATAGATGCGCCCGGTGGTGATGTTGTCCTGCCGGGTCGCCGGATGGCCGGTGAACCGCTCGTAGTGCCCGAGGTCGAGGTCGGTCTCGGCGCCATCGTCGGTGACGAATACCTCGCCGTGCTGGTACGGGCTCATGGTGCCCGGATCCACGTTGAGATACGGGTCGAGCTTGCGCAGGCGGACCGTGTATCCGCGCGCCTGGAGCAGAGCGCCCAGCGCCGCGGAGGCGAGGCCCTTGCCGAGGGAGGACACGACGCCGCCTGTGATGAAGATGTAGCGCGCCATGGGCGAGACCTTTCCCCACCAGGCGTTCCGCTACGGCCGCAATGCGTTCGCGCTGCAGTTCCACCCCGAGGTCACGCGCGAGATGATGTCGGTGTGGATCGTGCGCGGCGCCCACCGCTTC
>NZ_JBNFNU010000019.1:0-24567 GCF_057364445.1 Xanthobacter sp. BG11Y11_SDJG | reverse complement strand
CGCAGTGAGCGCGCGCGCCACGGCCGGTAGCCGCGCCCAGGCGCGCGCCAGCTCGCCAGCGTCCGCCCCCTGCAGGAGCCCGTCGTCGAGCGAGAAGGTATCGGACGCGCGCGAGCGCAGGAGGTCGCGCACCGAGAGCGCGCCGCAGACGATGCCGTCGCGCCCGGTCACCGCCAGATGGCGCGACTTCAGGCGCTGCATGCGCCCGGCGGCGCGGTAGAGGAAGGCGTCGTGCGGCACCGCCTCCAGCGGATACGAGGCGAAGTCGCCCACCGGCCGCGTGAGGCTCTCGCCGCCCGCCCCCGCCACGGCGCGCAGCGCGTCGCGCTCGGTGAAGATGCCCGCGTCGGCGAGTGGCAATGGCCCCTCCCCGCCTTTCAGGCGCACGAACAGCGAGCCCACCTGGCGGCGCACCATCTCGGCCATGGCCTCGCCGAGCGGCAGCGCCGCCGGTACCACCAGCGGCGGGCTCATGAGGTCGCCCGCGCGGTGGCGGTAGAGGCTGGTGTCGATGCGCGCCAGCGCCCGGTCCGCCCCGCGCCTCGGCGAGCGGCACGGTGGGGTCGGCATAGCCGGCGCGATAGTGCGCGTCGAGCACCTCGGTGAGCTGGCGGCAGGCCGCCTCCGCCTCGGCCAGGGTGCGGATGCCGCCTTCGCGCAGATGCGGCACCAGGGCGCCGAACACGCGGGCGGCGGTCTGCGCATCACCCAAGGCGGCATGGCGCGCGCCCGGCTCCACCTCCAGGAAGGCGGCGAGTGCATCCAGCGAGAAATTGGCGAGGTCTGGCCGCACCAGCTGCGCCAGCAGGCGCACGTCGAGCCGGCGCGGCGCCTTGAAGGCGATGCCGGCGGCAGCGCATTCGCGCGCCAGGATGGCGAGATCGTAGCCGAGCGTATGGCCGATCAGCACCCGTCCGGCCACCAGCGGCGCCACCACCGCCCAGGCCTGCGCGAAATCGCCGCGCCGGCGAGGGCTGCGGCGTCGATGCCGTGCACGCGGGTCGCGGCTTCCGGGATCGGCACGCCGGATCGACCCGGATCGAAAGGCCGCCGCCGCATCGCCCTGCACCCCGCGGCCCGGCAGGACGCCGATCTCCAGCACGCGCGCGGTCTTGGGATCGAGGCCGGTGGTCTCGGTGTCGAGCGCGAGCCAGTCGAGGCCGACGAGCGGAGTTGCGTCCAGCACCTCGGCCATGATGTCCGCCTATCCCCCGGCTGCCGCAGGCGCCGTGACCAGCGCCGCGAGGCGCTCGGGCGTGATGCGCTTCTCCAGCTCGGCATACATGGCGCAGAGGTTGGAGCGCAGGTGATTGCGCACCACTTCCGAATCGCCCTCGCGCCGGTTCTCGTGGATCGGCATGTTTGCGAACACATGCTCCCAATAAGCGAGCGGCATGTCCTTCACCGGCTTCGGCGGACGGCCGGACAGGCGCTCCAGCGTGTCGATCAGCTCGGCGCGGGCGGCAGCCCAGGCCTCGGTGCCGATCTCCTGGTCCGCGGCGTGGACATCCATGGCGGCGGCGGCGAGGCGGGCCACCCCTTCGGCGCTCGCCACCGGCGCGGCGCCGCCGGAGCGCGCGAACGCGTCGACCATCTCGCCCACCAAAGCGAGGCCGGTGGGATAGAGCGTCCAGCGCGACCAGGCGACCGCCTGGCGGAACGGCTCTTCCTTGAGCAGCGAGGTGAAGAACGGGCCGGAGCGGGCGCGGGAATAATCCATGATGGACTTCTGCACCACGAAGGCGGCACGGCTTTCGATGAAGTCCACGAGCCCGGCGCGATCGGTGATCGGGGCGGGACCGCGCAGAAAGGAGAGGGCCTGGGCAAGCATAGGTCACTGTAACGTAGCGGCAGAGGCGTTGTCATTGCGCATCGCAGCAAGGTCAGCCCGCCATGCGAGGAAAAAAATACCGCCTCTACGACGAAGGTCGAATGTGGCTGCATTCCCTAGGGTGATAGGCTTCCGCCTGATCCGAAAGAATAGAATTGCTACGGATCGGCACGAGGAAACGCCGCCCGTCAGTCAGCCGTATCGCGGGTTTGCGTCGCCCTCAGGGATCGGGTCCCCGGACCCGCGTGAAACGCACTCCAAGGGAGGCTGGCAGTCATGCAAACGCCTGACGACTCTTATTGGCCACGCACGCGCACGTTGATGTTCACGATGCTCGGGCTGTGGTTCTTCTTCTCCTTCTTCATCAACTTCTTCGTCACGTCCCTCAACAAGATCGTGATCTTCGGCTTCCCGCTGGGCTTCTACATGGCAGCCCAGGGTTCGCTCATCGCGTTCGTGGTGATGCTGTTCTGGTTCGCCAAGGCCCAGGACAAGATCGACCGCGAGTGCGGCGTCGCTGAAGACGAGTGAGGGAGGCGGGCATGTCTGCAGAATCCAGCTCGGCCGCCAAGGGCGGCGATTTCGTATCCAATCTCGGCAAGGTCTACGGGATCTACACCGGCGGCTTCCTCGCCTTCGTGATCCTGCTGGCCATCCTCGAGCAGATGGGTGTTCCCAACCGGATCATCGGCTATCTGTTCGTGTTCTTCACCCTCGCGGTGTATGCGCTCATCGGCATCATGTCCCGCACCATGCAGGTGTCGGAATATTACGTCGCCGGCCGGCGCGTTCCTGCCATCTACAACGGCATGGCGACGGGGCGCGGACTGGATGTCGGCGGCGTCGTTCATCGGCATGGCCGGCTCGCTCTATCTGCTCGGCTATGACGGCCTCGCCTTCGTGCTCGGCTGGACCGGCGGCTACGTGCTGGTGGCGATCCTGGTGGCGCCCTTCCTGCGCAAGTTCGGCGCCTATACCGTGCCCGACTTCATGTCGGCCCGGTTCGGCGGCAACCTCGCCCGGTTCCTCGCCATCGTCGTGCTCCTGTGCTGCTCCTTCACCTATGTGGTGGCGCAGATCTACGGCACCGGCATCATCGCCTCGCGCTTCCTCGGCATGAGCTTCGAGGTGGCGGTGTATGTGGGCCTCGCGGGCATCCTCGTGTGCTCCATGCTCGGCGGCATGCGCGCGGTGACCTGGACCCAGGTGGCGCAGTACATCGTGCTGATCGTCGCCTATCTGACGCCGGTGGTGATCCTCTCGGCGCAGAAGTTCGGCCTGCCCCTCCCGCAGCTCACCTACGGCATGGCGCTGCAGGAGATCGGCAATCTGGAGCAGTCCATGCGCGCGAGCGGGCTCGCCCCCGCCACCATGAAGGAGCATGTGGCCCCGTTCACGAGCTACAGCCCCCTCAACTTCTTCGCGCTCATCCTGTGCCTCATGGTGGGCACCGCCTCCCTCCCCCACGTGCTGATGCGCTACTTCACCACCCCCTCGGTGCGTGAGGCCCGCAACTCGGTGGCGTGGTCGCTGCTGTTCATCTTCCTCCTCTACTTCACGGCGCCGGCCTATGCGGCGTTCTCGAAGCTGGAGGTGTATCAGAACGTCATCGGCCAGCCGCTCGCGAACCTGCCGAACTGGATCTTCACCTACGGCAAGCTCGAGCTCGTGAAGGTGTGCGGCGCCAATGCGGTGGACGTGCAGGCGATCATCACCGCCTGCGGCAACATCGCCAACCAGGGCGGCCTGCTCCGGCTCCAGGACCTCGCCATCAACACGGACACCATCGTGATCTCGACCCCCGAGATCGCCGGCCTTCCGTACGTGATCGCGGGCCTGGTGGCGGCCGGCGGCCTCGCCGCGGCGCTCTCCACCGCCGACGGCCTGCTGCTGGCCATCGCCAACGCGCTCAGCCACGACATCTACTACAAGATGATCGACCCGAACGCGCCGACCCAGCGCCGGCTCGTGGTGGCCCGCGTGCTGCTGCTGATCGTGGCGGTGCTCGCCGCGTTCACCGCCTCGACCAAGCCCGCCGACATCCTCGCCATGGTGTCCTGGGCCTTCTCGCTGGCGGCGGCGGGCAACTTCCCAGCCCTGGTGCTGGGCGTGTGGTGGAAGCGTGCCAACGCCTACGGCGCGGTGGCGGGCATGATCGCCGGCTTCGGCATCACGCTCTTCTACCTCGTGGTGTCGCGCTACTATCCGGAACTCGGGGCCACCAGCTTCGGCATGACGTCGCTGCTGAACCCGATCACCGGCGCGCCGATCGTCGACGTGGCGAAGGCCCTCGCCGACCCGGCGACGGCCAACACCGTGCTCGCCTCCAAGGTGGGCTGGTTCAACATCAACAACATCTCCTCGGCGATCTTCGGCATGCCGGTGGGATTTGGCGTGATGATCATCGTCAGCCTGCTGACCCCTGCCCCGTCGCGGCAGATGCAGGAGATGGTGGAAGAGATCCGCCGCCCGCGCGGCGGGGTGATGATGCAGGAAAAGACCGCCTGACGGTGGTCCTCCACGCAACGGAAGGGCGGGGCCGCGCGGCCTCGCCCTTTCTCTTGGCCCTTCTCTTGGTGCCCTCTCTTGATGCCCCCTCGGCGCCGTCCTTGCGGCACGGGTGATGCCACCCTGCCGGGGCGCGTTCGCCTGCAGCGCGATTTCCCCTTCCACCGCCGGTGCCGCTGAGGCACCCTCCACCGGCCGCCCGGTGCCGCCGGCACGGACGGCGCACACCCCGCGCCATGACGGAGACCTGACCCGATGTCGGCCAGCTGGGCCTATCACCTGCCCAACTTCGCGCTCGCGGCGCTCATGTACACTTTGGTCGGCCGGCTGCTGCTGTCGCTGATCTTCGCCCCCAATTCCACCAACTACATCTACCGTGCCTTCGTGCGCCTCACCGACCCCGTGATCGGCGCGGTGCGCCTCGTGACGCCGCAGATCGCGCCGACGCTGGTGGCGGGGGCCTTCGCCTTCATCTGGCTTTTGATCCTGCGCGTGGCGCTGCTCGCCGCCTTCACTCTGTCGGGCGCGCTGCCCGTGGCCGGCGGAGGCGCCTCATGAGCGCGCCGGTCCAGCCCTACATCTTCGCCATCCTCGCCATCGCCGCGGTGAACGGCATCTTCTCGCCCTTCGTCCTGCCGGCGGCGATCCTGGTGGCGCCCTTCCTGCCGGCGTTCTTCGCGCAGAGCGTGGCGGTGCTGTTCTTCGTCACCTCGCTGCTGGTCTCCACCGGCACCATCATGCTGGCCGGCGTTCCGGCCGCGCTCTACGAGCGGTTCTCCGGCGCCAAGACCACCACCGAGGTCTCGCTCTGGATTTGGCTCGCCGGCACCGCCGTGCTGTCGATCCCGGCGGTGACGCGCTTCTTCGAGGTGGGCTTCTGATTCGTGCCGCTTAGCCGCGGCGCCCCGGCGCGCCGCGGAAACGCCGAAATCGTCCCGCTCCCTTGGGAGCGGCCCGCATCCGCGACCTTCGGTCTCGCGCAGGCTGGCACGGCTCATGCTTGGCGATGGGATCGGTCCCACGGAGCGGCAGATGGACGAGATCAGGCGCCTGGCATACGAATCGGTCGCGCGTGGGTGCGGCTTCAGCTTCCTCGCCGTCATCTGCATGATGATCGGGCTCAGCTACGAGCCCGGCCAATCCTTCCGCTTCGGCGGCATCGCCACTTTGATCCTGTGCGCGGTGTTGCTGGAGCGCGCCCACAGCGCCGAGACGCGCGACCACCGCCGCACCGAGGTCTGGCTCTATCTGGAAAAGTCGGCGCGGCCGCAGGAGCCGGCCGCCCGCCGCGTGGTGGGCCGCGCGCTCCGGGAGGCCTATCTCGCCTTTGCGCGCCATACCGCCGGCTGTGCCGCCGTCCTTCTCACCGGCTCGCTGCTGCTCGACTTCGCCAGCGTGCTCTGAGGCGGCTCAGGCCGTGCCGAGATAGCCCGGCAGGTCCTGCGCCTCGTCGAGGCGCGCCAGCTTGATGGCGATTTTCTCGGCAAGGTCGATGTCCGTCTCCAGCAGCCGCGTCGTCATGAAGGAGCGGAAATAGTTGCCCCACATGAATTCCTGAAACGGCGTGTCCTCGTTGGAATAGGCCTTGCCGCGCACGCCGCGGGCGAGCGTACGCCAGGGATTGTCGGTCAGCGCCTCGACGCCATCGGGGATCTTCACGCAGGGCCGGCGGTTGCCCTCCATGTCGATGGGCCAGCAATACTGCGCCGCCTCCATCTTCCTCCAGAAGGCACCGGGTTCCAGCGACGACCAGTCGGCGAGCCGCGTCCCCAGATAGACCCAGTCATGGTCGATGCGCAGCAGCGCGCGGCACAGATGGTGGTGGTCCACCATGTACAGCCGGCCGCCCGGGCCGACCACGTGCGGCACGGGGCGGTCCTTGAGCAGCGCCTTGAGGTCGCCCTTGGAGAGGTCCGCCATCTGCCGGCCGCGGCGCTTCACTTCCGACAGGCCGAGGGTGAGCTGGGTGGGATGAAGGGCGGCGATCGCGATGCGCCCGGTCCTGCCGTCCTCGTCTGCCACACGCCCCCTCCCCTCATGTCGGTGCGGACGGCGCCCCGGCGCCGCCCGTCATGGTCGCCCGCCTCCGGTCAGCCGGGCGAGATCATCTTCTCCGGGCGCACGACCGCGTCGAACTCCTCGTTCGTCACATAGCCGCCGCCCACCGCCTCCTCGCGCAGCGTGGTGCCGTTCTTGTGGGCGGTCTTGGCGATCTTGGCGGCGTTGTCGTAGCCGATCTTCGGAGCGAGCGCGGTGACGAGCATCAGGGAGCGCTCCAGCGCCGCCTTGATGTTGTCCTCGCGCGGCTCGATGCCGACCACGCAATTGTCGGTGAAGCTCACCGCCGCGTCGGCCATCAGCCGCACCGACTGGAGGAAATTGTAGGCCATCACCGGATTGTAGACGTTCAGCTCGAAATGGCCCTGGCTGCCGGCGAAGGAGAGGGCGGCATTGTTGCCGAAGATCTGCACGCAGACCTGGGTCAGCGCTTCGCACTGGGTGGGGTTCACCTTGCCCGGCATGATGGAGGAGCCGGGCTCGTTCTCCGGCAGCGACAGTTCGCCGAGGCCCGAGCGCGGGCCCGAGCCGAGCAGGCGGATGTCGTTGGCGATCTTGAACAGCGACGCCGCCAGCGTGTTGATGGCGCCGTGCGAGAACACCATGGCATCGTGGGCCGCGAGCGCCTCGAACTTGTTGGGCGCGGTGGTGAAGGCGAGGCCGGTGATGGCGGCGATCTTCGCGGCCACCTGCTCGGCGAAGCCCACCGGGGCATTGAGCCCGGTGCCGACCGCCGTGCCGCCCTGGGCCAGCTCCATCAGGCCCGGCAGCGTCATTTCGATGCGCGCGATGCCGTTCTCCACCTGCTGGGCATAGCCGGAGAATTCCTGACCCAGCGTCAGCGGCGTGGCGTCCTGGGTGTGGGTCCGGCCGATCTTGATGATGTGCGCCCACGCCTTCGCCTTGGCGTCCAGCGCGGCGTGCAGATGCCGCAGCGCCGGCAGCAGGCGGTGCACGATCTCCTCCGCGCAGGCGATGTGCATGGCGGTGGGATAGGTGTCGTTGGACGACTGGCTCATATTGACGTGGTCGTTGGGATGCACCGGCTTCTTGGAGCCCATCACCCCGCCCAGCATCTCGATGGCGCGGTTCGAGATCACCTCGTTGGCGTTCATGTTGGACTGGGTGCCCGATCCGGTCTGCCACACCGCGAGCGGGAAGTGGGCGTCGAGCTTGCCGTCCATCACCTCCTGGGCGGCCGCGACGATGGTGTCGGCGATCTTGGGATCGAGCCGCCCGAGGTCGCGGTTCACTTCCGCAGCGGCACGCTTGACGATGCCCAGGGCCCGCACCACCGGCAGCGGCTGCTTCTCCCAGCCGATCTTGAAATTGCCGAGCGAGCGCTGCGCCTGAGCCCCCCAATAGCGATCGGAGGCCACCTCGATGGGACCGAACGTGTCGGTCTCGGTGCGGGTTGTCATGCAATAGCCCTTCTTCAATTACATCCTGCTGCGCGATCGGGCGCGCGCGGGCCTTCTCATAGCGCAAATCGCGGTCGACGCACGAACGCCTTCACGCGCACCGGACCACCGGGTGCGTTGCGCCATGGCGCGACGCCGCGACGCAATCGCGGCCGTATGGCAAGTGAATCTTTGGCAGATTCCGCTCTAAAAATCTTTTCCAGAGGTAGCGGGAGATGGTCTAAGGCAAAGATTTTGACCATATCTTTCAACGGGCTGCGCTATAAGCTGTGAGTGGAGGAATGGATTGGTCTAAAGCCGGCCTTCATCCGTAGCGTAGTCTGGCGGTCGACCTTTCGGGGGAGGGGCGGACCGCAGGTTTCGAGGTTCAGTTTGGGCACTCTCGTCAATCTGCATCGGGAGCGCAAAGCGCGCGCCCGGAAGAGGGAAAAGGCGGCCGCCGAGGAGAACGGATCCGGTTGGCCGGACCAAGGCGGAACGTGACGCATCACGCGACGCCTCTGAGCGGGCGCAGAATTTTCTTGACGGACATGCCTTGACCGAGAGGGACGAACAATGAAAAGCCCCGTGGTTAAAAGATCCATCGTGATTGCCGGCCACAAGACCAGCGTCAGCCTGGAGGATGCGTTCTGGGAGGCGCTCAAGGAGATCGCCACCAGCCGCCGCCTGACCTTGTCCGATCTTGTCGCATCCATCGATTCGTCCCGCACCCAGGGCAACCTGTCCTCCGCCATCCGGCTGTTCGTGCTCGATCATTATCGAGGGGTGGCCAGCGGCGCGCACGGGCACGGCGCTGCGGATCGCACCGGTGCGACTCCCACTTCCGTTGCGTAACTGAGACGGCGCCCTTATCTGATAACCCTGCCAAGGCGGACGCCGCGTTGAAAGCTGGCGTACGCTTTCTTATAACCGACCGGCGTGGCCGACGCGCCGGGGGGATGCCCCCGGATGGCCTTGGCTTTGTCGCTCGGTGGCGGCGCGGGGGCAGGATACGCAGTGACGCGGGCGCCGTTCGGCTGCTCCGCCGACGGGAGACGACGGATGTCGTGGAAGAATCAGAGTGGCGGCCCTTGGGGTAGCGGCCGCGCGCCCTGGGCTCGGGGCGTCGTCATCGGGACCGACGCCGCCGGACATTGAAGACCTCATCCGCCGCAGCCAGGACCGCCTGCGGACCATGCTGCCGGGCTCGCTGGGCGGCAAGGGCATCATCCTCATTCTGGCACTGGTGGTGGGCGGCTGGCTGCTTTCCGGCTTCTACCGGGTGCAGCCGGACGAGCAGGGCGTGGTGCTGCGCTTCGGCAAGTATGTCTACACGACCCAGCCGGGCCTGAACTATCACTGGCCCTACCCCATCGAGAGCGTGCTCACCCCCAAGGTCACCACCATCAACACCATCTCGGTCGGCATGCGCATGGGCGAGGACGCGCGGCGCGGCACCGCCGTGATGCGCGACGTGCCCGAAGAGAGCCTGATGCTGACCGGCGACGAGAACATCGTCGACGTGGACTTCTCGGTGTTCTGGCGCATCGCCAATGCCGAACAGTATCTGTTCAACGTCCAGAACCCCGAGGGCACCATCAAGGCCGTGGCCGAGAGCGCCATGCGCGAGGTGATCGGCCGCACCAACATCCAGCCCATCCTCACCGGCGCCCGCCAGGGCATCGAGACCGGCGTGCAGGACCTGATGCAGCGCACCCTCGACAGCTACAAGGCCGGCGTCCAGATCACGCAGGTGCAGATGCAGAAGGTCGATCCGCCGAGCCAGGTCATCGATGCCTTCCGCGACGTGCAGGCGGCGCGCGCCGACGCCGAGCGCGCACAGAACGAGGCCCAGACCTACGCCAACCGGGTGCTGCCCGAGGCGCGCGGCGAGGCCTCGCGCATCGACAACGCCGCCCAGGCCTATCGCGAGCGCACCGTGGTGGAAGCCCGCGGCCAGGCGGCGCGCTTCCTCAAGGTGTTCGACGAGTACCAGAAGGCGAAGGACGTGACCCGCGAGCGCATGTATCTCGAGACCATGGAACGCGTGCTCGGCGGCGTCGACAAGGTGTTCGTCGATCCCGGCGCGACCTCGTCGCAGGGCCAGGGCGTGGTGCCCGTATTGCCCCTTGCCGACACGTTCCGACGCCCGCCCGCCCAGGGCACCCAGCCGCAGGGAGGCACGCGATGAGAAACCCCGTCATCGGAGGGGTGCTCGCCGTCCTCGGCGTCGTCGTCCTCCTCACCATCTATTCGTCGGCCTTCATCGTCTACCAGACCCAGCAGGCGCTGGTGCTGCGGCTCGGCGAGCCGCTCGAGCCCATCACCCGGCCCGGCCTGCACTGGAAGGTGCCGTTCATCGACAGCGTGGTCTATCTCGACAACCGCATCCTGGACCTCGAGAACCCCTCGCAGGAAGTGATCGCCTCCGACCAGAAGCGCCTGGTGGTGGACGCGTTCGCGCGCTACCGCATCGTCAACCCGCTGCGCTTCTACCAGTCGGTGGGCACGGTGCAGGGCGCCAATTCGCGCCTGTCGACGGTGCTCAACTCGTCGCTGCGCCGGGTGCTCGGCGAGAACAGCTTCACCACCGTGGTGCGCGACGAACGCGAGAACCTGATGCGCCAGATCGGCGAGCAGGTGAACCGCGAGGCCCGCAACTTCGGCATCGACGTGGTGGACGTGCGCATCCGCCGCGCCGACCTGCCGGAGGCGAACAGCCAGGCGGTGTTCCAGCGCATGCAGACCGAGCGCCAGAGGGAGGCGGCCGAAATCCGCGCCCAGGGCAACGAGGCGGCGCAGCGCACCCGCGCCCGGGCCGAGCGCGAGGCGACCATCGTCGTCGCCGAGGCCACTTCCAAGGGCGAGCAGCTGCGCGGCGAGGGCGATGCGGAGCGCAACCGCATCTTCGCCGACGCCTTCAGCCGCGATCCGGACTTCTTCGCCTTCTACCGCTCCATGCAGGCCTACGAGGCGAGCATGAAGACGGGAGACACGCGGATGCTGGTGAGCCCGGACTCGTCCTTCTTCCGCTACTTCAGGGATCCGGCGGGCGTCGCCTCGCCGGCACCGCCGCCGGCCCGCCCTGCGCCGGCGAACTGACCACGAGGCATCCGGGGGCGGCATGACGGATTTCCTTGCCGCCCTTGGCCTCGTGCTCGCCTTCGAGGGGCTCGTCCTCGCGGCTTTTCCCGGCGCCTGGCGCCGGGCCATGGAGGCGGTGCTGGCCGCCCCCGAAGGTCCCATGCGGCTCACCGGCCTCGCGGTGGGCGCACTGGGCGTGCTCATCGTCTATCTGGCGCGGGTCCATCTGGTGTGATCGTGATCGGCGCCTCCGCCGACGGTCGCGCTTTGGCCTCAAAGCTCTCCGACCCTGGAAATGCCGTGTTCTCACGCGCCTGTTTGCGCTGAGGGGACGCTTTGGCCTTGCTCCCGCAGGGCTTCGGGCGCAGCCTCCGATGCGACGCCTTCGAGGAGAGCCATGCCCGCTTTATCCGTCCGCCGCCGCCCGCTCGCCATTGTCCTCGCGCTTGCCGCGCTCATCGCATTGCCGCCGGGCCACGGGGCGCTGGCCGCACCCGGAAAGGGGCCTGACTCCGTCGCCGACGTCGCCGCCCGGGTGATGGACGCGGTGGTGAACATCTCCACCGCCCAGACCGTCTCCGGCCAGCGCAGCGTCCAGGTGCCGCAGCTGCCGCCGGGGTCGCCGTTCGAGGACTTCTTCGACGAATTCTTCAAGCGCCGTCAGGGCGACGACGACCAGAACCGCTCGCGCCGCGTCTCCTCGCTCGGCTCGGGCTTCGTCATCACGCCCGGCGGCCTGATCGTCACCAACAACCACGTGATCGCCGACGCCGACGAGATCTACGCCAACTTCAACGACGGCACCAAGCTGAAGGCGGAGCTGATCGGGCGCGATCCCAAGACCGACCTGGCGCTGCTCAAGGTCGCCCCGGCAAAGCCGCTCACCGCCGTGAAGTTCGGCAATTCCGACGTGCTGCGCGTGGGCGACTGGGTGATGGCGATCGGCAATCCGTTCGGGCTCGGCGGCACGCTCACGGTGGGCGTGGTCTCGGCCCGCAACCGCGACATCAATTCCGGCCCCTACGACAACTTCATCCAGACCGACGCCGCCATCAACCGCGGCAATTCCGGCGGCCCGCTGTTCAACATGGAGGGCGAGGTGGTGGGGGTAAATACCGCCATCATCTCCCCGTCCGGCGGCTCGATCGGCATCGGCTTCTCGGTCCCGTCCAACACCGCCCAGCCCATCATCGCCCAGTTGGAGCAGTTCAAGGAGGTGCGGCGCGGCTGGATCGGCGTGCGCATCCAGTCGGTCACCGACGACCTCGCCGAGAGCCTCGGCATCGGCAAGGCGCGCGGTGCGCTGGTGGGCGTCGTCACCGAGAACAGCCCGGCGGCGCGCGCCGGCCTCAAGGCCGGCGACGTGATCGTCACCTTCGACGGCCGGGACGTGAAGGAGGTGCGCGACCTCACCCGCGTGGTGGCCGACACCATGGTCGACCGCGAGGTGGACGTGGTGGTGATCCGCAACGGCAAGGAGGAGACGCTGCGCCTCAAGGTCGCCCGCATGCCGGAGGAGGACAAGCCGGACACCGACCAGCCCAAGACCTCCGAGGCGCAGAAGGTGCAGCCGAAGCGCGCGCTTGGCATGGACCTCTCGCCCATGTCCGAGGACCTGCGCCGACGCTACCGCATCAAGACCGAGATCACCGGCGCGGTCATCACCAACGTCGATCGCGGCACCCCGGCGGAGGACAAGGGCCTGAAGGCCGGCCAGGTCATCGTCCAGGTGGGCCAGGAAGCGACCCCCAGCCCAGCGGACGTGGAGAAGCAGCTCGCCGAGCTGCGCAAGCAGGGAAAGAAGGCCGCCCTGCTTCTGGTCTCCGACGGCGAAGGCCAGCAGCAGTTCGTCACCCTGCCGCTGAACTGAGGCGGCGCGCCATCGCGCCGCCTATGGCGGAGCCGGACAAGGGGCGCGCTGGCCGGCGCTCTTGACTTAGCGTCACCCAGCGGGTTGCATACCGCCATGACCTTCGTCGCGCGCCACCGCCGCCCCTGCCCCATCGCAGGACACTGACCCCGCGCCCGGCCTCTGCGCCCCGGGTGCCGGGGTTGCTTCGCTCTGCCGCCGCGTGTGCGGCCAGACCTCCCGCGCAGTTCACCCGTGATTTTCCAGCGCACTGAGGCGCGGGCATCGCCCGGCCGTGCGCGCAGCTTTCGAGACGACCATGACAAGATCGACCGGATCGGGCCGCCGGCCCGCCCTCGTGCTCGGGCGCGAGGATCATGACCGCCTCACAGGGCTGGCCAGCGCCGCCCTGGACCGCTTTCCCGACGTGGCCGAGGAACTGCTCGGCGAACTGGAGCGGGCACGGCTCGTCGCCGCCGCCCGCGTGCCGGCTTCCGCCGTCCGCATGGGCTCCACGGTGACCTACAGCGCGGCAGGCAGCGAACGCACCGTCACGCTGGTCTATCCCCAGGACGCGGACATCGCGGCCGGGCGCATCTCGGTGCTCACGCCCATCGGCACGGCGCTGATCGGGCTTTCGGAGGGGCAGTCTATCGCCTGGACCGCCCGCGACGGCCGCCGCCAGGAGCTGACGGTGGTGGCGGTCCAACCGCCCGCCCCTGAAGGCGCCCGCCCGTAGCGCTCAGGACGCGGCGCCTATTCGCCGACGGCGTCCTTCACGCACTTGGTGGTGAAGCTGGTCTTGGCGGCGCCGGCGAGCTTCTTGTCGGCGGCCTGCGTGTCGCAGGCCGCCTGGGCGTCCTTCTGGCACTTGGTCAGGAAGCTCGTGCGCGCCGCGCCGGCGAGCTTCTTGGCATCCGCCGAGGCGGTGCAGGTGTCGGCATGGGCGCCCGCGGCGGCGAGGACGACGAGCGCAACAGCGAGGGCGAGCGACTTCATGTGCGTGTTCTCCGGAAGGCCCCAAGGCCACGGCGATTCTAGTGCGCATGAGGGCCAGACCGCAATGCGCGAGAACCGATTTCTCACATTTTCATCAATGGTTTAGAGCGACATCCGAACTACCTTTGGGTGATCTGGGCAGTCCTGCCGCAGCCCGATCGCCGGCGCCATGCCCTCAGACCGCCGGCACGCGTACGCCCGCGCCCTGCGTCCGCGCGGCCTCACGGACGATCCCGCCGATCTGCTCGAATTGGCCCGCCAGCGGGTTGGTCCGGCGCCACACCATGCCGATGGTCCGCGAGGGCCTGGGGTCGAGCCGCGCCACGCAGACATCGGCCGAGCGGGCCTCGATCTGGACCGCCATCTCGGGGATGAGCGTGACGCCGATGCCTGCGCCCACCATCTGCACCAGGGTGGTGAGCGAACTGCCCTCCATGAGGTCGCGCGGCACGCGCGACCCCAACTTGCAGTAGGACAGCGCCTGGGCGCGGAAGCAGTGCCCCTCCTCCAGAAGGAGCAGCCGCATCTCGCGCAGCATCTCCGGGTTCGGCACCGGGGCGTCGGTGTCCTCGAGCGGCCGAACCAGGACGAAGTCCTCGTTGAACAGGGGGTATTCCGCCAGTGCGGGCTCGGACACGGGCAGCGCGACGATGGCGGTGTCGAGCCGGCCTTCCACCAGGTCCTCCACCAGGCGCTGCGTCACCGCCTCGCGCGGGCGCAGATCAAGGCCCGGAAAGCACTCGGTCAGCCGCTTGATGACGCGCGGCAGGAGATAGGGCGCGACGGTGGGGATGACGCCGATGCGCAGCCGCCCCGCCAGAGGCGCGTGGGAGGAGCGCGCCAGATCGTCCAATTCGTCCACCGCCCGCAGGATGCCGCGCACCCGCAGCGCGAACTCCTCGCCGAGGCTGGTGAGGCGGATCTGCCGCATGCCGCGCTCCACCAGGGGCGCGCCGAGAATGTCCTCCAGCTCCTTGATCTGCAGCGAGAGCGCCGGCTGGGAGATGGCACAGGCCTCGGCGGCGCGGCCGAAATGCCCATGCTGCGCCAGCGCATCGAAATAGCGAAGCTGCTTCATGGAGATGCCAATCATAAGCTGAGCATATTGGAGCGATTAGAAAATGCAAATTTTCATTATCGGAACTCTGGACTAGAACTGCGCCGTGACGTGAGCGGGCGCCAAGTCCAGGGATCGCGCCGCCGAGAGGGAAACCCCTCCGGCCGAGCGCATCCGCCGGCGCCCGGAAACGCAAGAATCAAGGTCAGGAGAGCACGATGGGCGAGATTGACACCAAGCCGGCGGGCAAATGCCCGGTCATGCACGGCGCGAACACGGAAATCCGCATGTCCAACCTGGACTGGTGGCCGAACGCGCTGAACCTGGACATCCTGCACCAGCACGACACGAAGACCGACCCCATGGGGAAGGACTTCGACTATCGCGAGGCCTTGAAGACGCTCGACTTCGACGCCCTCAAGGCGGACATGGTCGCGCTCATGACCGACAGCCAGGAGTGGTGGCCGGCGGACTGGGGCCACTATGGCGGCCTGATGATCCGCATGACCTGGCACGCCGCCGGCTCCTACCGCATCGCCGACGGCCGCGGCGGCGCCGGCACCGGGAACCAGCGCTTCGCCCCGCTCAATTCCTGGCCGGACAATGCCAGCCTCGACAAGGCCCGCCGCCTGCTGTGGCCGATCAAGAAGAAGTACGGCAACAAGGTGAGCTGGGCCGACCTGATCGCGCTCGCCGGCACCATCGCCTATGAGAGCATGGGCCTGAAGACCTTCGGCTTCGGCTTCGGCCGTCCGGACATCTGGCACCCCGAAAAGGACACCTATTGGGGCGCCGAGAAGGAATGGCTCGCCCCCTCCGACGCGCGCTACGGCGACGTCAACGACCCCAAGACCATGGAGAACCCGCTCGCCGCCGTGCAGATGGGCCTGATCTACGTCAATCCGGAAGGCGTCAACGGCAAGCCGGACCCGATGAAGACCGCCGCCCAGGTGCGCGAGACCTTCGCCCGCATGGCGATGAACGACGAGGAGACCGCGGCGCTGACCGCCGGCGGCCACACGGTCGGCAAGACCCACGGCAACGGCGACGCCGCCAAGCTCGGCCCCTCGCCCGAGGGCGCCGACATCACCGAGCAGGGCTTCGGCTGGGCCAATCCCGACCAGCACGGCCTCGCCAGCCGCGCCGTGACGTCGGGCCTGGAAGGCGCCTGGACCACCCATCCGACGCAGTTCGACATGGGCTTCTTCGACATGCTGTTCGGCCACGATTGGGAGCTGCGCAAGAGCCCGGCCGGCGCCTGGCAGTGGGAGCCGGTGAGCATCAAGGAGGAGGACAAGCCGCTGGACGCCAGCGACCCCTCCAAGCGCCACAATCCCATGATGACCGACGCCGACATGGCGATGAAGGTGGACCCCGCCTACAACGCCATCTGCCGCAAGTTCATGGCGGACCCGGCCTATTTCCAGGACACCTTCGCCCGCGCCTGGTTCAAGCTGACCCACCGCGACATGGGTCCCAAGGTCCGCTATGTCGGCCCGGACGTGCCGAAGGAAGACCTGATCTGGCAGGACCCGGTGCCCGCTGGCCGCACCGACTACGATGTGGTCGCCGTGAAGGCGGCGATCGCCAATAGCGGCCTCACCATCTCCGAGATGGTGGCGACCGCCTGGGACAGCGCCCGCACCTTCCGCGGCTCCGACATGCGCGGCGGCGCCAACGGCGCACGCATCCGCCTCAGCCCGCAGAAGGACTGGGTGGGCAACGAGCCGGAGCGCCTCGCCAAGGTGCTCGGCGTTCTGGAGCCGATCGCCGCCAAGACCGGCGCGAGCCTCGCCGACGTGATCGTGCTGGCCGGTAATGTGGGCGTCGAGCAGGCGGCCAAGGCCGCGGGCTTCGACGTGAGCGTGCCGTTCGCGCCGGGCCGGGGCGATGCGACCGACGCCCAGACCGACGCGGACTCGTTCGCGCCGCTCGAGCCGATCCATGACGGCTACCGCAACTGGCTGAAGAAGGACTACGCCGTCAGCGCCGAGGAGCTGCTGCTCGACCGCACCCAGCTCATGGGCCTCACCGCCAACGAGATGACGCTGCTGGTCGGCGGCCTGCGCGTGCTCGGCGCCAATTACGGCGGCGCCAAGCACGGCGTGTTCACGGACCGGGAAGGCGCGCTCACCACCGACTTCTTCGTGAACCTCACCGACATGGCCAATTCCTGGAAGAGCGTCGGCGGCGGCCTCTATGAGGTGCGGGACCGCAAGAGCGGTGCGGTGAAGTGGACCGCCACCCGGGTGGACCTAGTGTTCGGCTCCAACTCGATCCTGCGCGCCTATGCGGAGGTCTATGCCCAGGACGACAACAAGGAGAAGTTCGTCAAGGACTTCGTCGCCGCCTGGACGAAGGTGATGAACGCCGACCGGTTCGACCTGACGGCGTGAGCCCTTGCCCCCCGGCCGCGCCGCGCGTCCGGGGGTGCCTGCCCCCGGACCCTGTGCGGCCCGGGAGGATCCCGCACCGGTCCGACGCTGACGGCCTGGCGGTCACGATCCGGCGGCGCGCTCCGCGCCGATGAAGATCAGGAAACGCATGGCCAGATAACTGGTGGCCGGCATCAGCACCACGCCGAGCAACAGTCCGATCCAGTAGCCGATATCGCCGAGCGGCTCCGTGACGTAGACGGCGAGAAGCACCACCGTCAGATTCACCGCCTGCAGAAGCGCGAACCGCACCGCCTGGCCGGCCACCGGCCATCGTCCCTGAACGTCAGTCGCTTGTGCCCGACGAACGAGACCGGGATCGCAACCAGATAGGCGATGGCGGAGGCTTGGAATTTGCCGCATCCCAGCCCGCGGTGCAGCAATGCGGCGACCACGACATATGTCAGGCTCGCTGCCGCCCCGACGAGAACGAATCGCGCCACGCGGAACAGCGGCGATGGGCTGGTCCACGCTTCGGCGATGCGCTTCATCCCTCGGCCTTGGCGACAAGTTCATGCTGGGTGCCAAACGGCAGCGCGGCGAACAGTCCGTCGGCCCGAACCAGCAGCGGCGAGATTGGGGGCAGCGTGAAGATGCTCCTGCTCTCCACCTGTGTGAATCCGGCTGCCACCATTAGCCGGCGCAGCGTGCGGGGGGACAGCAGCACCGCGTCGGCATCGAATGCGCAGCGCGAAACGACGAGGCGGGTCAAGGGATTGAAAGGGTTGTGCTCGAACACCACCGCAAGGCCCCCTGGCCGAAGCATACGGCGCATCTCCGCGGCGAAGGCGGCCCAGTTCTCCGGCGGCACATGGTGAATGACGCAAGCGGCGAAGACGAGGTCGAACGTCCCGCTTTCGTAAGGCGCTACCGCTCCATCATAGATCGCGTAGGTGCAGGACGGGTTCGCCGCGCGCGCATGGGCGATGCTGTCGGCCGAGATATCGAGGCCGTGCAGCGCGCCGAAGGCACCCGCGAGGTGGCGGTCGAAGGTGCCGATGCCACAGCCGAGATCCAGCACCCGCAGCGTCGCCGGATCGCCCAGGCGCGCGCGGCCCAGCGCGATCAGGCGCTCAGCCTTGGCCTTGGCGAAACGGTCCACGTCCAGGCCCGAAAAGGACATCGCGGCGTTGATTTCCGAGGCATAAGCGGTGCTCGCGTCGTCGAAGGTCGCGGCGACTGTCTCTGATTTGGCGCGGCCGTTCACCCTTGTCCCTCCCTGTCGACCCCCGACCGCGGAGCCACTGGCCACACCGGCGCCGCTGGACCGGGATGGCGCCGGGTGGCCGCGTAATGCCCACGCGCACGCGGTCATCCACGGGTGGCCTCTTCTCGATTGCAGAATTAGGGCTTACAGGCTGAGCCATCAAGGGAGGCGCCGATGGGATCATTCGAGGGCGATCTGCGCGGCGCGCGCATCCTCGTCACCGGGCATTCGGGCTTCACCGGCGGATGGGCCAGCCTGTGGCTGGCGCAGATCGGCGCCGAGGTGCATGGACTGTCCCTTCCGCCGGAGACCACGCCGAACCTGTTCGCGGTTGCCGGCGTCGCGGCCGCGTGCACCTCCAGCACCTTCGCCGACATCCGCGACGCCGAGGCGGTGCGGGCGGTGTTCGCGCGCGTGCGGCCGGACCTGGTGCTGCACCTCGCCGCCCAGCCGCTGGTGCGCCGGTCCTACCGCCTGCCGATCGAGACTTACGCCGCGAACCTCATGGGCACCGTGCATGTGCTCGACGCCGCCCGCCACCAGGCTCAGGTGAAGGGCGCGGTCTGCATCACCACCGACAAGGTCTACGCCAATCGCGAGACCGACTACGCCTACAGCGAGGGCGACCGGCTCGGCGGCCACGATCCCTACAGCGCCTCCAAGGCCTGCGCGGAGATCGCCATCGAGAGCTATCGCAGCTCCCTGCCCTCCTGGGGCCAGGCCATGCTGATCGCCAGCGCGCGCGGCGGCAACATCATCGGCGGCGGCGACTGGTCGGAGGACCGGCTGGTTCCCGACTTCGCCCGCGCCGCCGCCAAGAACGAGGCCCTGGTGATCCGCAATCCGAAAGCGGTGCGCCCCTGGCAGCACGTGCTGTGCCTGTGCCATGGCTATCTGATGCTGCTCGCGGAGATCACCCGCGGCAATTCCGCCGTTTCCGACGCCTGGAACTTCGGCCCCGACCGCGCCGACTGCGTGAGCGTGGAGGAGATGCTGAAGCGCATGTCGCAGCACTGGTCGTCGCTCCGGGTGGAGGTCGTGCCCTCGATCCAGCACGAGGCCAAGCTGCTGATGCTCGACAGTGCCAGGGCGCGGTCCACGCTCGGCTGGCAGCCGGCCTGGGCGTTGGCCGACACCCTGGCCGCGACTTCGGACTGGTATCGCGCTTACTATGACGACCCGGCGGCGGCGCGCGCCGTTACCCTCGGCCAGATCCGCGCCTATGGCGAACGCATCGGCGGCGCGGCGCAGAGTGGCGCGGCGCAGAGTGGCGGGGCGGCCCATGCCTGAGACGGTTCTGATCGCAGGCACTTCCGGCCAGCTCGGGCCGGCGGTGGCGCGCGCCTTCGTGGATGCCGGCTGGCGGGTGGTGTCACTCCAGCGCCGCGGGCGCGCGCCGGCGGGCACGCAGGCGATGCTGCTGCCGGATGACTGGAGCGGCGAAGCCCTCGCGGCAGCCACCCAGGGCCTCAAGGTGGATGCGGTGATCAACCTCGTCGGTGCGGCGCGACCCGGCACCCGCGCGCCCGACTCATCTGGCGGCGGTGAACGTCGCTCTCGCCCAGCGCCTGGCGGAACTTGCGGGGCAGCTCGGCGCCAGAGCCTTCGTCAATCTCGGCAGCGGCTCGGAATACAGGCCCTCGGACGCGGAAGCGCTCGACGAAGGCGCGGCCGACAACGATGCCGAACCTTACGCCCGCACCAAGGCGGAAGGCGGCCGGCGCGCGCTCGCCGCGTGCGCGGATGCCAGCGTCGCCGGCGCCCATGTGCGGCTGTTCGGCATGTACGGCGAGAGCGAGCGCGGTCACCGGCTGCTGCCGACCATCGTGCGTGCCCACCGGGAGGGCGGCCGCGCGAAGCTGTCGGCGGGGGTCCAGGTCCGGGACTGGCTTTACGAGCAGGACGTGGGCGAAGCGCTGGTGCGCCTTGCGCAAGCGCTCCTGGACGGGCGGGCGCCATCGGGCCTCTACAATCTCGGCTCCGGGGCAGGCACCACCGTGCGCGGCTTCGCGCAGATCGCGGCCGAACTGCTCGGCGGGGAACCGGACCTGCTCGAATTCGGCGCCGTCGGGCTGCGGGATGGCGAAGGCAACCGCCTCGTGGCCGACACCGCAAAGCTGCGCGCAGCCACCGGCTGGACGCCGCGCCACGACCTGCGCGCCGGCCTATCGCGCGCCATCGCGCAGATGCAGCATCCGGTGAGCGCCAGTCGCGTCACGGGCGAAAGCGGGAGCCGAGCCAGAGGCACGCGCAAGCTGATTTCGTTCTGCATCCCGGTCTACAACGAATCTGCCAATATCGAGCGATTGATCTCCCGTCTTCAAAGTACCGCGGCCTCGCTCGCGGAGCGCTACGACTTCGAGTTCCTGTTCACCGACAACTGTTCCGAAGACGACACGGTGGCCCGGCTGAAGGCCGCTGCGGCGCGCGAGCCGCGCATCCGCATCATCCGCCTGTCGCGCAATTTCGGCTTCCAGAAGTCGATCCTCACCAACTACCTGAACGCCCGCGGCGATGCGCTGATCCAGCTCGACGCCGATCTCCAGGACCCGCCGGAAATGGCGGCCGAGTTCCTCGCGCGGTGGGAGCGCGGCTACAAGGTGGTCTACGGCGTGCGGCGCAAGCGCCACGAGAGCCGCCTGATGCAGCGCGTGCGCAAGGCCGGCTACGCCTTCATCAGCAACCTGTCCGAGGAACCGATCCCGCTCGATGCGGGCGATTTCCGGCTCATCGACCGGGTGATCGTCGAGGCGCTCCAGGAGTATAACGACTACGCGCCCTATCTGCGCGGCGCCATCGCCACGCTCGGATATCCGCAGGTGGGCATCGAATACGACCGCGCCCAGCGCGAGGCGGGCAAGAGCAATTTCGGCATCCGCGAGGTCATCAGGCTCGGCATGGACGGGCTGTTCAGCACCTCCATGGTGCCGCTGCGCCTCGCCACGTGGGTCGGCGTCATCGCGCTGGCGGTCAGCGTGCTGGCGATCCCCTTCTACATCATCGCCCGCTACACCAACCCCTCCTTCCCGACCGGCTTCGCCAGCATCTACATCTTCATTCTCACGTCGATGGGCGTGAACGCGCTGCTGCTCGGCGTGTTCGGCGAATATATCGGGCGCATCTTCCGCAACACGCGCGGCGGCCCGATCACCATCGTCCAGGAGCGTTTTGACGGCGCGGCCGATGTCCCCCGCGCGGCGCGGACGAGGTGCGCTCCACTCAAGAACGGGGGTCATGATGAAGGCCGTCATCCTCGCCGGAGGCTTCGGCACCCGCCTCGCGGAAGAAACCCAGTTGAAGCCCAAGCCGATGATCGAGATCGGCGGCCGGCCGCTGCTGTGGCACATCATGAAGCTCTACAGCTTTCACGGCGTGACCGATTTCGTCATCTGCCTCGGCTATAAGGCTGAGGTCATCAAGGAATATTTCTGCAACTATTACATGCATTCCTCGGACCTTTCGGTCGACCTCTCCGACGGCTCCGTGAAGGTGCTGGAGACGGTGGCCGAGCCCTGGAAGGTCACGCTCGTGGACACCGGCCTCCATTCCATGACCGGCGGGCGCATCCGCCGCGTCCGCAAACATATCGGCGAGGAGGCCTTCTGCCTCACCTATGGCGACGGCGTCGCCGACGTGGATGTTGCCGCCCTCATCGCCCATCACCGGGCCTCGGGCCTCAAGGCGACCGTGACCGCGGTGCAGCCGCCCGGCCGCTTCGGCGTGCTGCAGTTCGACGGTACCGGCGACACGGTCACCGCCTTCACCGAGAAGCCGCGCGACGAGATCGGGTGGATCAATGGCGGCTTCTTCGTGCTGGAGCCCTCGGTCATCGACCTCATCGACGGCGACGCCAGCGTCTGGGAGCAGGCGCCCATGCAGACCCTCGCCGACACCGGACAGCTTTCTGCCTTCAAGCACACCGGCTTCTGGCAGGCCTGCGACACGCTGCGCGACAAGCAGCAGCTCGAATCGCTCTGGGCCGGCGGCGCCGCGCCCTGGTGCGTCTGGAACCGCCCTCCCGGAGGTTAGGATGCAAGTGGGGCGCGCGATCCGGCGGCCTGTCCCCATATATGCAAGGCTGGCACCCGGTCCCGGTTCAAGCTAGCGTTCGCCAAACGGAACCGATCCTTGCCAAAGCGCCCCACCACCCGCTCCTCGAAGTCGACCGCCCGTGCCGAAAAAGTCCCGTGCCGGGCGCACCCGCGCCAGCCGCAAGGAGGCTGCGGCGGAGCGCGCGCGCGCCGAGGCGCTCGTCGTCGCGCCGCACGCCACGGGGGCGATGCCCTCAAAGAAGGAGGTGCTGGCCTTCATCGCCTCCCACGGCGGCAATGTGGGCAAGCGCGAGATCGCCCGCGCCTTCGGCCTCAATGCCGACCAGAAGGTGGAACTGAAGGCGCTGCTGCGCGACCTGCCGACGAGGGCACGGTGGAGCGCCAGCGCCGCCGGCTGCACGTGCCCGGCGCGCTGCCCGGCGTGGTGCTGGCGGACATCGTCGCCCGCGACGGCGACGGGGAACTCATCGCCGTCCCGGTGGAGTGGGACGCGGAGGCCCACGGCGAGGCGCCGCGCATCATCGTCCAGCCCCAGCGGCAGGGCTTTCGGGCGCCCGCTCCGGCGGGGCGCCGCGCAGCGCCGCCGCCGGCCTGTCCGATCGGGTGCTGCTGCGCATTGCCGATCCCGGCGACGCCGAGACGCCGGCCACGGGCCGCGTCATCAAGGTGCTGGAGAAGGCGCGCAGGCAGCAGCTCGGCATCTTCCGCGCCGCCGCGCACGGCGGCGGGCGCATCGTCCCCATCGACAAGAAGGCGCTGGGCCGCGAATTGCAGGTGCCGCCCGGCGCCGAGCAGGAGGCGCAGGACGGCGACCTGGTGGCGGTGGAGCTGACGCGCAACCGCGTGTTCGGCCTGCCCACGCGCGGGTGAAGGAACGGCTCGGCTCGCTCAACACCGAGAAGGCGGTGAGCCTCATCGCCATCCACGCCCACGGCATCCCCAACGCCTTCCCAGAGGCGGTGATGAAGGAGGCCGAGGCCGCGCCCAAAGCGAGCCTGCGCGGCCGCGAGGACTGGCGCGATCTGCCGCTCGTCACCATCGACCCGCCTGACGCCAAGGACCATGACGACGCGGTCCATGCGGTTGCCGATGAGGATCCGGAGAATGAGGGGGGCTTCATCGTCACGGTGGCCATCGCCGACGTCGCCGCTTATGTGCGGCCCGGCGCGCCGCTCGACCGCGAGGCGCTGCTGCGCGGCAATTCGGTCTATTTCCCCGACCGGGTCGTGCCCATGCTGCCGGAGCGCATCTCCAACGATCTGTGCTCGCTCAGGGTGGGCGAGGACCGTCCCGCTTTGGCCGTGCGCATGACCATCGGCCGGGAGGGGCGCAAGCGCGGCCACACCTTCCACCGCATCATGATGCGCTCGGCGGCCAAGCTCGCTTACGCCCAGGCGCAGGACGCCGTCGAGGGACGCACCGACGCGGTCACCGACCCGCTGGTGGCCGGCGTGCTGCGCCCGCTCTATGCCGCCTATGCCTGCGTGAAGGCGGCGCGCGACAACCGCCAGCCGCTCGATCTCGACCTGCCGGAGCGCAAGATCCTGCTGAAAGACGACGGCACGGTGGACAAGGTGGTGGTGCCGCAGCGGCTCGACGCGCACCGGCTGATCGAGGAGTTCATGATCCTCGCCAACGTCGCCGCCGCCGAGACGCTGGAGGAGAAGCGCACGCCGCTGATCTACCGCGTCCACGACGCCCCGTCGCTGGAGAAGGTCTCGGCACTGCGCGACTTTCTGAAGACCATCGACATCGCCTTGCCGAAGACCGAGCAGGTGCGCCCGGCCCAGTTCAACCGCATCCTCGCCCAGGTGGAGGGCACGGAGGTGGCGCCGCTGGTGAACCAGGTGATCCTGCGCAGCCAGTCGCAGGCGGAATACGCCTCGGAAAATTACGGCCATTTCGGCCTGAACCTGCGCCGCTACGCGCATTTCACCTCGCCGATCCGGCGCTATGCCGACCTGATCGTCCACCGCGCCTTGGTACGCGCCCTGGGGCTCGGGCGGCGACGGGCTACCGGACGAGGCGACGCCCGAGAGGCCTCGGCGAGGTGGCGGCCGCCACTCTCGGTCACCGAGCGGCGCGCC
>NZ_JBNFNU010000018.1:0-24974 GCF_057364445.1 Xanthobacter sp. BG11Y11_SDJG | reverse complement strand
CCCCCGGCTTGTCCGGGGGATCCACCTCGCGGCGTCGGCGGCGCCCGTCCTTCAGGCGCAGGCCGGGCGGCCCGGTGGATGCCCCGGACGAGCCGGGGCATGACGGAGCAGGCGGGGCGGCGCGCGGTCGGCGGCTTGGTTGGAGGCACCGGCCTCCCTTCAAGAAAGGCGATCGCCCTCAGTGCAGGATCTGGCTCAGGAACAGCTTCGTGCGCTCGTGCTGCGGGTTCGAGAAGAAGGCGTTGGGCTCGTTCATCTCGATGATCTGGCCGGCGTCCATGAAGATCACCCGGTTCGCCACCTGCCGCGCGAAGCCCATCTCGTGGGTGACGCACAGCATGGTCATGCCGTCCTCGGCCAGCGCCACCATGGTGTCGAGCACCTCCTTCACCATTTCCGGGTCGAGCGCGGAGGTGGGCTCGTCGAACAGCATGATGCGCGGGCGCATGCACAGCGCGCGGGCGATGGCGACGCGCTGCTGCTGGCCGCCGGAGAGCTGGCCGGGATACTTCGCCGCCTGGTGGGGGATCTTCACCTTCTCCAGGAAGTGCATGGCGAGGTCCTCGGCCTCCTTCTTCGGCATCTTGCGCACCCACATGGGCGCCAGCGTGCAGTTCTCCAGGATGGTGAGGTGCGGGAACAGGTTGAAGTGCTGGAAGCACATGCCGACCTCGCGGCGCACCTCGTCGATGCGCTTCAGGTCGTCGGTGAGCTCGATGCCGTCCACCACGATCTTGCCCTTCTGGTGCTCCTCCAGGCGATTGATGCAGCGGATCAGGGTCGACTTTCCCGAGCCCGAGGGGCCGCAGATGACGAGGCGCTCGCCCTTGTGGACGGTCAGGTTGATGTCGCGCAGCACGTGGAACTCGCCGTACCACTTGTTGACCCCGCTCATGGAGACGGCGATCTCCGGGGCACCCTTTTCCACGTCGGCGATGATGGCGTCGGCAGTCACGGCGAAGTCCTCACGTCAGTGGCGGCGGGCCCGGTCGAGACGCCTCTCGAGCGCCATCGAGTAGCGGGACATGCCGAAGCAGAACACGAAATAGACGATGCCGGCGAAGCCGAAGCCGGTGAACAGCGTGGTCGGCGTCGCCCAGTTGGGATCGGTGAAGGCCGCGCGCATGGCGCCGAGCAGGTCGAAGATCGAGACGATCAGTACTAGCGTCGTGTCCTTGAACAGGCCGATGAAGTTGTTGACGATGCCGGGGATCACCAGCTTCAGCGCCTGCGGCAGCACGACGAGGCGCATCATCAGGCTGGAGCGCAGGCCCACCGCCATGGCGCCCTCATACTGGCCCTTGGGGATCGCCTGGAGGCCGCCGCGCACCACCTCCGCCATGTAGGCGGAGGCGAACAGCGCGACGCCCACCAGCGCCCGCAGCAGCCCGTCGACGGTGAGGCGGCCGGGCAGGAACAAGGGCAGCATGTAGGTGGCGAAGAACAGCACCGTGATGAGCGGCACGCCGCGCCAGAACTCGATGAAGGCGATGGAGACGATCTTCACCAGCGGCAGGTTCGAGCGCCGACCCAGCGCCAGCAGGATGCCGAACGGCAGCGACACGGTGATGCCGGTCACCGCGATCACCAGCGTCACCAAGAGGCCGCCCCACAGCCGCGTCTCCACCGGCGCGAGGCCGAAATCGATGTCGGCCACGAACAGGATCGCCGCCAGGACGGCGAAGGTCACGAGCGTCGAGCGGATCGCCGGACGCATGGCTTCCGGGCCGGCCACGGCGCGGCACACGACGGCGACCAGCGCCGTCACCAGGATGGTGGAGAGGATGTAGTCGGCCCAGAAGCCGAGCTGCACCCCGCCGACCGCGGGAGCGCCGGAGAACACCCCGCCGAGCCCGAGCCAGGACAGGAGGAAGCCCTTGGGCTCCATGTTGCCGCCGGTGAGCAGGATGAAGGCGACCACCGGATAGACGCCGAAGAACAAGATGGCGTTCAGCCGCTTGTAGGGCAGGCTCTGGATCAGCAGCGGCAGCAGCAGCACCGCGCCCAGCACGTAGACGACGTTCACGCGCCAGCGCTCGGCGGCCGGATAGAAGCCGTAGACCAACTGGTCGAACTTCGCCCAGATGAAGGGCCAGCACGCGCCCACCGCGCGGCCGACCTTGTCGGGCAGGCAGGCGTCGCGGCTGGTGCCGGTCCACACCGCATCGGTGATGAAGAACTGCACCAGCGGCGGGATGGTCACATAGAGCAGCCAGGCGCCGAACAGGGTGAGCAGCACCTGGGGCAGCGAGCCGAACAGGTGGCCGCGCAGATAGGCGAAGGTGCCGCGCTCGGAGATCGGCGGCGGCTCGGAGCCGAGGACCTCGGGGGCCACAAAGGGCTCGAAGGGGGCGATCTGCGCCGGGCTTCTGGCCATCTCAGCGCTCCACCAGCGCGACGCGCTTGTTGTACCAGCCCATCAGCGCCGAGGTGAGGATGGAGATGGTGAGGTAGACCGCCATGGTCATGGCGATGATTTCGATCGCCTGCCCGGTCTGGTTCAGCGTCGAGCCGGCGAACACAGAGAACAGGTCCGGATAGCCCACCGCGACGCCGAGCGAGGAGTTCTTGGTGAGGTTGAGATACTGGCTGGTGAGCGGCGGCACGATCACCCGGAGCGCCTGCGGGATCACCACGAGGCGCAAGGTCGGCCCGTTGCGCAGGCCGAGCGAGTGCGCGGCCTCGCTCTGGCCCTTGGAGACGGCGAGGATGCCGGCGCGCACGATCTCGGCGATGAAGCCCGCGGTGTAGATCACGAGCGCCAGCAGCAGCGCCACGAATTCGGGGATGACGGTCACGCCGCCGGAAAAGTTGAAGCCGCGCAGCGCCGGCCGCTCGATGCCGATGGGAAAGCCCATGGCGGCGGACACCAGCAACGGCAGGCCGACGATGAGGGCGAGGCAGATCCAGAACACCGGGAAGATCTGCCCCGTGGCCTCGCGTCGCTTCTTCGCGAAGCGCGCGAACAGGAAGGCGATGACGATGCCCGCGGCGATGGCGGCGAGCAGCACCGATCCGCCGCTCTCCATGAAGAAGCGCGGCACCACGAGACCGCGGTTGTTGACGAACACCGAGGGCGCCCCGAGCGACGCGGCGAAGGCGCCGATGGGACCGCCGAGGACGCCGAGGCCGATGGCGTCGAGGCCGTGGCCAATCGCCGCGAACATGGGCTGAAGGCCGAACCCCCAGCTCTGGCGCGGGCCCGGCAGAGCCGCCAGCACGGCCAGATACCAGAACAGGATCTGGAACAGCGGCGGCAGGTTGCGCGTGATCTCCACATAGGCCGAGGCGAGGGCCTGGATCACCACGTTCTTCGACAGGCGCGCGATGCCCATCAGGAAGCCGAGGATGGTGGCGAGAATGATGCCGAGGACCGCCACCAGCAAAGTGTTGAGCAGGCCCACCAGAAAGGCGCGGCCGTAGCTCATGTCCTCGTTGTAGGGGATCAGCGTCTGGCTGATGGCGAAGCCGGCGCGGTTGTCGAGGAAGCCGAAGCCGGAGGCGATGCCCTGGCGGGCGAGGTTGGCCACCGCATTGCTGTAGAAGGCCCACAACAGGAAGAGCAGCAGCAGCCCGAGCGCGATCTGAATGACGGCCGACCTCAGCTTGGGGTCGGTCCATGACCACCGGCGGCCCGCGCCATGCGCCGGCGCGGATTCTGTCGCTTCGCTCATTTGCCCCTCGAGAAGGTGGGGGAATTTTCCCCTTATGGTTGGGGGTGGGGCGCGGACGCCCCCCTCCTTTTCGCGGCGCCCGCAGGAGCCGGCCGGGCCGCAGCCCGGCGGTCAGGCGTCAGCGCACCGGCATGCCGTACTGCAGGCCGCCGTTGGTCCACAGCTTGTTCACGCCGCGCTCGATGCCGAGCGGGGTGTTGGGGCCGACATTGCGCTCATAGATCTCGCCGTAATTGCCGACCGCCTTGATGATGCGCACGGCCCAGTCGGCGGTCAGGCCGATGCCCTCGCCATACTTGCCGTCGGTGCCCAGCAGACGCTTGATCTCCGGATTGGCGGAGTTGACCATCTGGTCGACATTCTTCGAGGTGATGCCGAGTTCCTCGGCGTTGAGGAGCGCGAAGCCGACCCACTTCACGAGGTCGAACCACTGGTCGTCGCCATGGCGCACCAGCGGACCGAGCGGCTCCTTCGAGATGGTCTCGGGCAACACCACGTGATCGGCCGGGTTGGTGAGCTTCAGGCGCACCGCGGCGAGCTGGGAGCGGTCCGAGGTGAACACGTCGCAGCGGCCCGATTCGTAGGCCTTGATCGCCTCGTCGAGGGTGGCGAAGGCGATCACCTCCTTGTACTTCATGTTCTTCGAGCGGAAGTAGTCGCCCACGTTCAGCTCGTTCGAGGTGCCGGTCTGCACGCAGATCGAGGCGCCGTCGAGCTCCGTGGAGGATTTCACGCCCGCCGACTTGCGGATCAGGAAGCCCTGGCCGTCATAATAGATCACGCCGGTGAAATTGAAGCCGAGCGTGGTGTCGCGCGACATGGTCCAGGTGGTGTTGCGCGACAGCAGGTCGATGGCGCCCGACGTGAGCGCGGTGAAGCGATCCTTCGCCGAGAGCGGCGAATACTTCACTTTCGAGACATCGTTGAAGATCGCCGCCGCGATGGCGCGGCAGAAATCCACGTCGAGGCCCGACCACTCATTCTTGTCGTTCGGGCTGGAGAAGCCCGGCAGGCCTTGGGAAACGCCACAATTCAGCGCACCGCGCGCCTTGACGTCGTCGAGGGTCGCCGCCTGGGCCGCGCCCGCCATGGCGAGCAGGCCGGCGGTTGCTGCGATGAGGAATTTCTTCACGGAAACGTCCCTTCTCTGGTGGTCCCGGTCAACCCTTCGGCGCCGCGCGTGGCGCGTCGGCTCGACGAAGGCGCCGAGGCATCGTATCTGCGCATCTCATCGTCTTGCGCCGGTCGGGTCAATAGAGCCTGACGCAGCGCACGTGGAATTCCGGGACGGAGCGGGAACATGGGTCAGAAGGAGGATGGCGGGCGCGTCTTCGCGCCGCGGACCGAGGTGGTGCGGCTCGGGCGCGACCCGTTCCGGTTCGACGGTTTCGTGAACACGCCCGTGGTGCGCGGTTCCACCGTCATGTACCCCACCTATGACGATCTCGTGCATCACCGCGGCCGCTACAGCTACGGCCGGCGCGGCAATCCCACCACCGAGGCGCTGGAGGAGGCGCTCCAGGCGCTGGAGGGCAGCGACGGCGTGGCGCTCACCCCGTCCGGGCTCTCGGCCTGCGCGCTCGGCCTCCTCTCGGTGCTCGGCGCCGGCGACCATCTGCTCATGGTGGACACGGTCTACAATCCCACCCGCCGGGTGTGCGACACGGTGCTGAAGCGGCTCGGCGTGGCGACCACCTATTACGATCCGCGGGTGGGCGCCGGCATCGCCGACCTCATCGGCCCCAACACGCGCGCCATCTTCCTGGAATCGCCCGGCTCCCAGAGCTTCGAGATGCAGGACGTGCCGGCCATCACGGCGGTCGCCCGCGCGCGCGGCGTCACCACGCTGATCGACAACACCTGGGCGACGCCGCTTTATTTCAAGCCGCACGCCTTCGGGGTGGATGTCTCCATCCAGGCCGGCACCAAATATATCGGTGGCCATGCGGACCTCAATCTCGGCACGGTCTCGGCGGTCGGCGCGGCCTGGGGCAAGGTGCACGACACCCACGGCACGCTCGGCATCACCATCAGCCCGGACGACGCCGCGCTCGGCGCGCGCGGCCTTCGGACCATGGCCGTGCGGCTGGAGCGGCACCACGCGTCGGGACTGGAAATCGCCCGCTGGCTCGAGGGCCGGCCGGAGGTCTCCCGCGTGCTCCACCCGGCGCTGCCCTCCAACCCCGGCTTCGCCCTCTGGTCGCGGGACTTCACGGGCGCGAGCGGGCTGTTCAGCTTCATCCTGAAGCCGGTGCCGGAACAGGCCATGGCCGCCTTCTTCGACGCGCTCGCTCTGTTCGGCATGGGCTATTCGTGGGGCGGCTATGAGAGCCTCGCCATCCCCTTCGACTGCGCCAGCTACCGCACCGCCACCACCTGGAAGGCGGAAGGACCCGCCGTGCGCATGCATATCGGCCTTGAGGACGTGGACGACCTGAAGGCCGACATCGACCAGGCGTTCGCCAAGATGCGGGCCGCGGCGGGCTGAGGGGACGGCGAGCCGACATCCCACCGCGGCGCACGCCGCGCTCCAGCTCCGTCATGCCCCGGCGCGTCCGGTGCATCCACCCGGCCGCCCTGCCCTGCGCTTGAAGAGCCGAAGCCGTCCAGCCGCTCAATGAATCCCCCGGACAAGCCAGGGGATGACGGCTCTGCCGCCTCAGGTCACCGCGCGCGCCGCGCGCGCTCGCGCAAGGCGAACTGGAGGTTGCGGATATAGATGAAGGTGGACAGCGCCTGGCCGGCGATGAACACGGGATCGCGCCGGTAGAGCGCATAGATCAGCAGCAGCGTGCCGCCGCCCAGCGAGAAGGTCCAGAAGGCGAACGGGATCACCGAGCGCTGCGCCTTCTCGCTGGCGATCCACTGCACCACGAAGCGCATGGTGAACATGAACTGGGCGACGAAGCCCAGGATCACCCATCCGTCGAGCTGGGCGACGAAGACGTCGTGCAGATAGTCACCAACCTGGTGGGCGAGTTCAACGAGCATCGATACTCTCATTGATGAGCTGCGGCACCTTGCGCCGCCGGATGAGCCAGAACACCCCGAACAGGTCGGCGATGCCGACCCACAGGCGGTTCCAGAAGCCATATTTGGACTGGCCGTGCCAGCGCGGGCGGTCCACCACCTTGACGGTGCGCACCTCGTAGCCCTCGCGCTTCACCAGCGCCGGCATGAAGCGGTGCAGGCCGTCGAACATCGGCAGGCGCAGATGCACGTCGCGCCGCACCACCTTGAGGCCGCAGCCGGTGTCGATGGTGTCGTCGTTCAGCAGCGTGCGCCGCACCCCATTGGCGAAGCGCGACTGGAACCGCTTGAAGCGGGTGTCCTTGCGGCCTTGGCGCTCGCCCTGGACGATGCCCACCCTCGCGCCGCCCTCGTCCAGGGCGCGCACCATCTCCGGCAGGTAGGCCGGGTTGTTCTGTCCGTCGCCGTCGAGCAGCAGCAGGATGTCGCCGCGCGCCGCCCGGCGCCGGTGTCGACGCCGGCCGACTTGCCGCAGGAGGCGGCGTGGGTCAGCACGCGCAAATACGGGCGGCTGGCGCCGGCCTTCTTCAGTTCCTCGGCGGTGCCGTCGGTGGAGCCGTCGTCCACGAACACGATCTCGAACGCATGACCGCCAGCGCCGCGTCGATCTCGGCGACCAGCGGGGCGATGTTCTCGGCCTCGTCCTTCACCGCGATGACGACCGAGAGCCGCGGCGCCGCCGGAAAGTCTTGGAAGGGAGCGTTCACTTATCTCGCCTCTTCGAGGGGGGCGCCGCCGGAGGCGCCGTTGGGTGCCCGGGGCGCTCTGGAACCGGCGCACTGGAAAACCGTCGCCTTGGGAAAACAGCACCTGGCCGAGCCGGCGCGCCGACGGTCCCGCCATGGGCGCGACGCGCCCGTCGGCGCCAACCGCGAACACCACCCGGCGGGCGGCGAACAGCTTCACCATGCCGAGCACGAATGCGGCGCCGATGGCGGCGCCGGCGATCACGTCACTCGGATAGTGCGAGCCGAGCACCACGCGGGTCGAGGCCACCACCACCGCCAGCGCCAGCAGCCAGCCGCGCGCACGCGGATAAAGCGCGGCAAAGGCGACGGCCGTGGCGAACACGGTGGTGGAGTGGCCGGAGGGAAAGGAGGCGAAGCTCGACTTCCAGGCCAGCCAGTCGAAGGTCAGCTGCGCGTTCGGCCCCGGCAGGAAGAAGGCCGCCTGGGGCCGGGCGCGGCCAAGCAGATGCTTCACGATGGCGACGGAGAGGCCGATGGTGGCGATGGAGGCGAACAGGAAGCCGAGCCGTGCGACGAGGCTCGCCGCCACCCGCCGGCCCATGGCGTCGAGCCGCGGCTGGAGCGCCAGCACGTAGAGCAGAGCGAGGCCGATCGGCCACAGGATGACGGTGCCGAGGCCGAGGTCGGTAAGGCGGTCGGCGAAGGCGACGAGGTCCCGGTTGAGGCGGGGGCGCAGGCCGGGAATCAGCGGGTCCACCAGCACCATGGCGGACGCGACCAGCCCGATGGCGAGCAGCGCCAGCGCCACCCCTTCCCAGGCGCCGGCGAAGCCCAGGCGCGGCGCCGGAAGGCGCTTTCCCCGCGCCTTGAGATACGCGAGCGTGCCGAGCAGCGCGGCGAGGAGGTGCGCGAACCCGTCGCCGGCCGCGCGCAGGCCGCGGAGGGCGGGGTTTGCGGACGCGGGCGCGCTCACGAGCCCGGCTCCTCGGTGCGCAGCACCGTCACCGCCACCGGGCGCCCGCCATTATAGGCGAAGCCCTCCACCGTGGTGACGGTTCGGTACTTGAGGCCGAGCGCCGCGGCGCGGGCCTGGAACGGCCCCATCACCCGGTCCTCGATGAAAGCGAGCGCGCAGCCGCCCTTCTTCAGGTGGTCCGCCGCCAGGGCCGCCGGCATGAACTTGATGTCGGTGCCCACCAGGAAGACGAGGCTCGGTTCCTGGTAGGGGGCGGTGGCGATGCGCGCCGCCGGACAGCCCTCGGCCGCCGCGACGGCGGCGAGCCGCTCGGACACCCACAGCGCGCGCATCTGCGGCAGCAGGATCTGATAGGTCGCGAGATAGAGCGCGAGCGCGCCCACGGCGGCGGTGAGGAAGGCCCCCGTCGCGCCCACCCGCCGATAGGCCAGCGCCGCCCACCAAGTGAGCACCGCCGCGCCCACGAGCAGCGGCCAGGCGAGGAGGCCGAGGCCGGCGCCGAGCCAGACGCCGAGGCCGATCAGCCCGGCGCCGATGACGATGGCGAGGATCGGCCACAGCCGCACCAGCTCGGCGAGCTTCGTGCCCGCCTTGGCGGCGGCGTCGCGCTCGATCGCCAGCACCGCCAGGATGGCGAGCGCCGGATAGAGCGGCAGCACGTAATGCGGCAGCTTGGTGGCGGCGATCTCGAAGGCGATCCAGGTGGGCACCACGAAAGCCAGGAGGAAGCGCACCTTCGGCTCGCGCCGGGCGCGCCAGGCGAACGGCGCCGCCAGTGCGACCAGGACCACCGCCGGCCAGAAGGTGCCCCACACCGCGAGCAGATAGGTGCCGGGCGGCCCCCAATGGCCCTCCTGCCCTTCCGTCACCTTGCCCAGCATGTCGACGCCCACCGCATGCTCGTAGAAGGCGCCGCCGGTGACGTAATAGATGGCGATGAACCAGGGCAGCGCCAGCAGCAGGCACCAGGCGAGGCCGATCAGCGGCTTCAGCGGGCGCAGGAAGGCGCCCGAGCGCTCGATGATCGCCAGCACCAGCACCGGCAGCGCCACGAAAAGCGGCGCCATGGGGCCCTTGATGAGGATGCCGGCGGCGAGCGCGGTCCAGAACACGAAGGCGAGGCCGAAATCGCCCTTCGGCGTCGCCTCCCCGCTCGCGCGCCGCGACGACGCGAAGGTAGGCATGCGCCAGCGCGCCGAAGGCGGCGAGGATGGTGAAGAGCAGCACCGCGTCGGTCTTGGCGAGGCGCGCCTCCACCCCGAGCAGCACCGAGGTGGCCATCATCAGGCCGGCGAGCAGCGCGCCGCGCCGGCTGACGAAAGCGAGCGCCGCCCAATAGGTCAGCAGCACCGCGCCGATGGCGCCGATCAGCGAGGGGACGCGATAGAGGCCGATCGTCGACCGCGCCGACGGGCCGATCACCGCCTCGCCGGCGCTCACCGCCGCCGCCTGGAGCCAGTAGATGCCCACCGGCTTCTTGTGGCGTGCCTGGTCGTGGAAGCGGATGTCGACGTAATTGCCGCTCTCCAGCATCTGCTTCGTCGCCTGCGCGAAGCGCGCCTCGTCGCGGTCGATCGGCGAGAGCGAGAAGAAGCCGGGCAGGAAGGCGATGAGGCATACGACGACCAGCGCGAGGGCCGCGCGGCCATGGCTGGCGCACGCCGCGCCGAGCGCCCGGTCGAGGCGCTGCGGAAGGTCGAGTTCGAGCGCCCGTCCCTTGCCGGAAGCGGGCTCAGAAATGGCCATGCGCTCTATAGGATCCGCTTGAATTGGGCGCGGACAATAGCAGAAACGCCTCCCCCGGAAAGGGTCGGCGCGCCCGGTCCCGTCGCGCGGGCGGAGCTACTGGCAAAGGAAGGCGGCGAAGGAAAGGCGCAAATCGCCGCGCGCCGCAGGACCCACGATGTACAGCATCATGATACGGCCCCACCTCTGGCTTTGCGCCATGGCCCGGAACGGTCCGTCATGGCCGGGCTTGTCCCGGCCATCCACGCCCGGCGGAGGGGCGCGGGCATCCGCGGCGGGCGAAGGCGGGACGGCGTGGATGCCCGGCACAAGGCCGGGGCATGACGGTGCGCGGGGCCGGCGCAGCGTGTACCGGTCGAGCGCGCCGCCCCCGGGGCGCGCGGGACTTACTTCGTCAGAATCAGCTTGTTCTGGGCCGTGAGGCGGAGCTGATAGACCTGATCGCCATGGGCGATGGTGATGACGCGCTCGCTGGCGAACAGGTCCCGGCTGTCCAATTGGGCGTTGATCATGGGAAGGGCGCGCGCCGCGCCCCCCGACGCCATCGCACCCGACCCCATCGCACCGTTCACGAGATCCGCCTCGGCGCCGGAGAGGTCACGCCAGTGACCGCGCACGTGCTCATGCCTGGACATCTGGAATTACTCCAAATCTAAAAAGCGTCGGACCCTCTGATATCTCTTGAAGATCGCGACAGCTTGGAAGCATTCAACAATGGAATGCCGCGGGCTGATCTATCGAATAATATAATTGGCCACCTGTTTCAACACGCGCGCTGCACCGGCGTGCGAAATCTTCGCGGATGCCATCACGGCATCCGCGAGAATTGGAATGTCTCAAAGAAAGACTATTCTGCCGGTGCCCGCTCCGCGGGCGTTTCCGTCGCCTGCGCGCCGGCCCCGCCGGAGAGCGCGCGGTTCACCGCGCCGTCGAGCCGGTCGAGATAGAGATAGATCACCGGCGTGATGAAGAGCGTGAGCAATTGGGAGACCAGGAGGCCGCCCACCACCGCGATGCCCAGCGGCTGGCGCAGCTCCGACCCCGCCCCGGCGCCGAGCGCGATCGGCAGCACGCCGAAGATGGCGGCGAGCGTCGTCATCATGATCGGCCGGAAACGCAGCAGCGCCGCCTCGCGGATGGCGTCGAGCGCCTCGTAGCCGCTGCGGCGCCGCTCCAGGGCCACGTCGATCATCATGATCGCGTTCTTCTTCACGATGCCCACCAGCATGATGATGCCGATGATGGCAATCACCGACAGTTCCAGGCCGAACGCCATCAGCGTGATCAGCGCGCCGATGCCGGCCGAGGGCAGCCCTGAGAGGATGGTGATGGGGTGGATGAAGCTTCATACAGGATGCCGAGCACGATATAGATCACCACCACCGCCGCCAGGATCAGGAACGGCTGGCTGGACAAGGCATCCTGGAACACCTGGGCGGTGCCCTGGAAGCTGGTGGAGATGGTCGCCGGCAGGCCGGCCTCGCGCTCCACGGCGCGAATCTCGTCCACCGCCTGGCCCAGCGAGGTGCCGGGCGCGAGGTTGAAGGAGATGGTCACGGCCGGCTGCTGCTGCTGGTGCGCCACCTGCAGCGGCCCCACCGTGCGGCGGATGTCCGCCACCGTCTCCAGCGGCACCACCGATCCCGACGAGGTGCGCAGATAGACCCGCGAGAGGTCGCCCGCGTCCTGCTGGAAGCGCGGCTGCACCTCGGCGATGATGGCGTACTGGTTGGCGGGCGTGAACAAGGTCGCCACCTGCCGGGTGCCGAACTGGGTGTAGAGCGCGTCGCGCAGCATCTGCTCGGTGATGCCGAGCGCGGCTGCCTTGTCCTTGTCGAGGTCGATGGTGAGCTGCGGGTTGGAAATCTGCAGGTCCGAGGTCACGTCCCTGAGGCCCGGCAGGCCGGACAGGCGCTCCTCCATCTTCTTCGCGTTCTCGTACAGCGCCTCCGTATCCGAGCTTTGGAGCGTGTACTGGAACTGGCTCTTGGAGGCGACGCCGCCCACATTGATGTTCTGCACCGGCTGGAAGAACACCTTCACGCCCGGCACGTCGGCGACGCGCTTCCTCAGGTCCTGGATCACCTCGAAGGCGGAGAGCTTGCGCTCGCCGCGCGGCTTCAGGGCGATGAACATGCGCCCGGTATTGGTGGTGCGGCTGATGCCGGTCGCCCCGGCGGTGGAGACGAGATAGGCGACGTTGGGATCGGCCCGCACCGCCGCCGCCACCTTCTTCTGGCGCTCCACCATGGCGTCGAACGAGCTGTCGGTCGCCGCCTCCACCGTGCCGGTGATGAAGCCGTTGTCCTCCTGCGGGAAGAAGCCCTTGGGGATGATGATGTAGAGATAGACCGAGGCGGCGATGGTCGCGAACGTCACCAACAGCATGAACGGCCGGTGCCGGAGCACGAAATCGAGGCTCACCCGGTAGGCGGCGAGCCAGCTGTCGAACATGCGCTCGGTGAGGCGCATGAAGAGGTTCGGCTTCTTGTGGTGGTCCGGCGCCTTCAGCACCCGCGCGCACAGCATGGGGGTGAGCGTCAGCGAAACGAAGCCGGAGACCAGGATCGCCACCGAAATGGTGACGGCGAACTCGCGGAACACGCGGCCCAACACGCCGGTCATGAACAGGACCGGGATGAACACCGCCACCAGCGACAGCGTCATGGAGATGATGGTGAAGCCGATCTCGCGCGAGCCGAGGATGGCCGCCTTGAACGGCGGCTCGCCGTTCTCGATGTGGCGGTAGATGTTCTCCAGCACGACGATGGCGTCGTCCACCACGAAGCCGACGCACAAGGTCAGCGCCAGCAGGGTCATGTTGTTGATGGAATAGTCCAGCACCCACATGGCGGCGAAGGTGGCGATGATGGACAACGGCAGCGCGAGCGAGGGGATCAGCGTCGCCCGCACGTTGCGCAGGAACAGGAAGATCACCATCACCACCAGGAAGACCGCCTCCATCAGCGTCTTCTGCACGTCGGCGACGGCGTCGCGGATGGAGACCGAGCGGTCGTTCAGCACCGCGATGTCCATGGAGCCGGGAAGCTGGGCGCGGAACTGCGGCAGGCGCGCGCGCACCTCGTCCACCACCGCCACCGTGTTGGCGTCGGGCTGGCGGAACACCGCCACCACCACCGCGCGGTGTCGTTGAACCAGCTCGCCACCCGCTCGTTTTCGACGCCGTTGGAGACGCTGGCGATCTCCTCGAGCCGCACCGGTGCGCCGTTGCGCCACGCCACCACCAGGCGGCGGAACACCTCGGCGTCCGCCTTGGGCGTGCCGAGGTCGATGGTGAAGGTCTGCTTGGTGCCCGAGAGCACGCCGAGCGGCGTGTTGGAGGCCGCCGCCTCCACCGCGCCCTGGATGTCCGCCGCCGAGATGTTGCGCGTCGCCGCCGCCGCCGGATCGACGCGGATGCGCACGGCGTATTTCTGGCTGCCGTAGATCTGCACCTGGGCGACGCCGGACAGCTGGGAAATCTGCTGGCCGATCAGCGTGTCGGCATATTCGTTCACGGTGGAGAGCGGCAGTGTCGCCGAGGAGACGGCAAGGAACAGCACCGGCGCGTCGGCCGGATTGACCTTCCTGAAGCTCGGCGGCGTCGTCATCTCGTCCGGCAGCTGGCGCTGCGCCACCGACAGCGCCGACTGCACGTCGAGCGCGGCGTCGTCGATGTTGCGCGAGAGGTCGAACTGCACGGTGATCGAGCTGGAGCCCTGCGTGCTGGACGAAGTCAGCGAGGTGATGCCCGCCACCGTGGACAATTGCCGCTCGATGGGCGTCGCCACCGCGGTCGCCATGGTCTCGGGGCTCGCGCCGGGCAGCGACGCGGAGATGGTGATGGTGGGGAAGTCGACCCGGGGCAGCGCCGCCACGGGAAGCTGGCGATAGGCGAACAGGCCCGCCACCACGAGCGACAGCATCATGAGCGTCGTCATGACGGGGCGGCGGATGCACAGTTCGGCGAACATGGCGCGTCAGCTCCCGGTCGCCGGGCGGGGCTGGTTCTTCACGCTCACGCGCGACCCCTCGCGCAGCGACAGCTGGCCGTCGGTGACCACCGTCTCGGCGCCCTCCAGGCCCTTGGTCACCACCGCCTGCCCGTCCACCGTGCGGGCGACGGAGACCGGCCGCACATGGGCGACGTCGCCGTCGAGCACGAACACGAAGGTGCCGTTCTGGCCGTTCTGGATCGCTTCCGCCGGCACCGCGACGACGCCGCCCTGCTCGCCGAGCGTCACCGTCACCGAGCCGAGGGTGCCGGGCCACAGCCGCTCGTCGGCATTGGGAAAGAGCGCGCGGGCGATCAGGGTGCCGGTCTGCGGGTCCACCGTGTTGTCGATCACCGCGACCCGCCCGCCTTCGACCCGCTCCCCGCTGCCCTGGAGCGCGATGGTGACCTTGGCGTCCTTGGCGGCGCGCAGGTCGCTGATGTAGCGCTCGGGCACGCCGAAGGCGACGTAGATGGGGCTGGTCTGGCGCACCGTGGCGAGCACGTCGTCCACGCGGATCACCGTGCCCGGCCGCGCGGCGGCGATGCCCATGCGCCCGGTGACGGGAGCACGGATGGTGTAGTAGCCGGACTGAACCTTGAGCGACTGCAGGTTCGCCTCGTCCTGCTGCACCGTCGCCTCCTGGACGTCGACGGCGGTGCGGGCGTCATCCACCTGCACCTGCGAGACCGCGTTGCGGGCGGCCAGGCCCGTGAAGCGCTCCACGTCGCGCTTCACCTTGTCGAGCTGCGCCTTGTCGCGGGCGAGCGTCGCCTCGGCCTGGCGGATCTGGGCCTGCACCACCCGGTCGTCCAGCTGGAACAGGACGTCGCCCTCCTTCACCGAGGCGCCGTCGGCGAAGCGCACCGCATCGATGCTGGCGGCGACCCGCGAGCGGATGGGAACGGTGACGATCGCCTCCACCGTGCCGAGCGCCTCCAGCCGGATCGGCATGGGCTTCCTGACCGCCTGCGCCGCGAGCACCGCCACCCGCTGCTGCCGCTGGGGCGCCTGGGCATTCGCCGCCGGCGTGCCGGACGAGAACCAGCCGTGCGACCAGCCATAGGCGCCGCCCGCCACCGCGGCGATCACCGCGATCGCCAGCACCAGCCTGGGCCCGCGCGCGCCGCGGCGCGATCTCGTCTGCGAAGCCGACCCCTCCTCAACCATGCGGCCGGGCCCTGTGGGATGCTGCGACATAAACCCCTCAAACGACGCCTGAAGCGCCCGTAATTCCTCGGCCGCGCCGCATCATAGCTTCAGCCTGCAAAAAGGAGAGCGGCAACTTATCGGCCGCACCCCGCACGGCGGCAACGGGCAACCGCTGACAAACCCGTGATTTCCGCTCTCACGCCTCCGCGAGGGGCCGAAGCGCGGCTCTGAGGTCGTCTTCGGTGACCTGCGCCATCGGGCACTTGACCTTGGCCGCCTCGGTGCGCCGGCCGGGCCGCATCACCAGCACCACCGTCTCGGCGCCGCCGCAGGCCGGATCGCCGCAGGCGATCTCCGAGATGGAGACCGTCGTCTCTGCGTCGAGGTCGAGCACCCGGCGGGCAAGCTCGGCAAGGACGCGCGCCGCATCCCGGCTCTCCTCCCCCTCCTGCCCCCTGCGTCTCATGAACAGCCGCACGCCGCCCGTCCCCCTCGGTTGGTCCTGATTGCGATCCTTCCGCGCCGACAAGGCAGGAACGTGGCGGGATCGCCCAGATCACGCGGAACGGGCGGGAACAGGCGGGGGATGGGCTGGATCTCAGTCATCGTCCGGGACCGGACGGCCCAGGAGACGCCGCACGGTGGCGATGCCGCGCTTGAGCCCGCTCGGCTCGAGCCGCAGGATCGCATCCCTCACCCCGTTCTCGTCCACCTCCCGCACCTCGATCACGGCGCCGTCGCCGAAGCCGATGCGCATGCCCGGAAAGGGGTGGCCGTCGGAGCGGTCGGCGAACGCCTCGGCGATGGACAACCCGCGCTCCGCCTCGGTCAGGGGCAGGCCATAGAGATCGGCGAGGTCGGCGAGCCGGACCGTCCCGGCAAACGGAAACGCCGCCACATCGAGAAACACCGTCGCCTCCCGCGGCCGGAACATCCGATCGAGGTCGAGCACCTTGTACGGCGGCACCAGAAGGTATCCGTAGTCGCCCGGCCTGAGCGGACCGGAGGCTCGGCGTCAGGATCTGCCGTCGCGCATCACGAAGACCAGCCGCGCCCAGGCGGGCAGCGCCATGGCGCCGGCGGCGGGCGTGCCCTCGGTGACCGGATAGGCGACCAGCTCCTGGTCGATCTGGCCGGGCAGGTCGATCTCGAAGCGGCGCACCGGGGGCGTGGGATCGGACAGCGCCACGTCGAGCCGGCGCGCGGCCGCCACCAGCGTCCAGCCGTGCAAAACGAGGGAGACGAACACCACCACGAAGGCGACGTTGAAATAGACCTCCGCATCCGGCAGATGCGCCAGCATGGGGATGGTCGCGAGGAAGATCGACACCGCGCCGCGCAGGCCCGCCCAGGAAATGAAAGTTTTCTCCTTGGTGGAGAAGCGGAACGGCGCGAGGCAGGCGAACACCGCCACCGGCCGCCCGACGAGCACCAGGAAGGCGGCGACCCCGAGCGCCGGCAGGGCGTATTCCACCAGCTTCTGCGGCGAGACCAGCAGGCCGAGCATCACGAACATGACGATCTGGCACAGCCAGGTCACCGTATCGAGGAAGCCGGTGATTGGCGCGAGCGCCCGCACCGGCCGGTTGCCGATGACGAGGCCCGCCAGGAACACGGCGAGAAAGCCGGAACCGTGCAGCAGCGCGGTCAGGGCCAGCAGCAGCACCGCGAACGCCACCACCAGCACCGGATGAAGGCCGCCCGGCAGGTCAACCCGGTTGATCAGCCAGGCCAAAGCGAAGCCGCCGGCCACCCCCACCGCCGCCCCCACCACCAGTTCGCGGGCAACGCCCAGCAATAGGGCGGCGCCGGGATCGGCGAGATTGGCGGTGAGCAGTTCCACCAGGAGAACGGTGAGGAAGACCGCCGCCGGATCGTTGGTGGCCGACTCGATCTCGATCGCTGCCCCCACCCGCCGGCTGAGATGCAGCCCCTGGGCCCGCACCAGGAAGAACACCGCCGCAGCGTCGGTGGAGGCGACGATGGCGCCGACCAGGAACGCCTCCATCGGCGACAGCGACAGCAGCGGCGCCGCCACCAGGGCCACCAGCGCCGCGGTGAGCACCACGCCCACGGTCGACAGCGCCAAAGCGGGCGCCAGAGCGCCGCGCATGCTGGCGACGCGCATCCGGAGGCCGCCGTCGAACAGGATCACGGCGAGCGCGGCCGACCCCACCATGTACGTCGCCCAGTAGTCGTCGAAATGGATGCCACCCGGACCGGCCTCGCCCGCCAGCACGCCGACCAGAAGAAACACCAGCAGGATCGGCGCGCCGAACCGGGCCGCAAGCAGGCTTGACAGTGTGCCGGCCACGACCAGCATTGCAACCACAAGGAGGACAATGTTGGAGACGACAACCGATCCCATCCCTACTCCGATCCGGTTTGCGGCAGGTCGCCGCATTAGCGCTAACAAATAAGGTAGCCTTTGCGTTCACGTTCGCGTTATCTTGGGTCCGTTGCGAAGGGTCTGCGGGGAGACCGCGGGGGGATTTCTTCGCGCGGGGGATTGTCATCATGCCACGGGCAGCCTGCGCCGCAGCATATCTCATCAAGACATTCGCCATGACCCAGCACGGGGACCTGCAACTGGACGGCGAGACCGTGTGCTTCGATCTGGCGTGCGCGCTGGAAATGGCCGAATCGGATTGCGAGTGGGCCGCCGGGGCCTGCGTCTACACGTTCGACCCGACCCTGGAAATGGATCCGCCACGGCTCCTGGCGGCCTTTGGCCTGTCGGCGCCCTCGGACGAAGGCCGCCACAGCTGCGCGGGCACGCGCCTCCTTCATATCGCCTGAAACGGCGCTGGGCTGGCGACCCCGGCAGGGCTCGAACCTGCGACCTAGTGCTTAGAAGGCACTTGCTCTATCCAGCTGAGCTACGGGGCCCGCGCGCGTGGTTTTAATCGCGCCGCGGCGCCGATGGAAGCGCCGCGAGGCCGGCCTCCCGCCTGCCCCGCGCCAGTCCGGCGGCACGGCCCCGGGAGGCGGTTCAGTGGGTCCACTGCCCCATGCGCTTGAAGGCGAAATTGTCGGAATAGGAAATCTTCTTGCGCTCGGCCTCATGCGGCTCGAACACGCGGAACGGGATGCCGCGCTTCTCCGCATAGGCCACCGCCTCTTCCTTGGTGGCGAAGGTCAGGCGGATCTGGCTGCGCATGTCGGCGGAGGAGGTGTAGCCCATGAGCGGCTCCACCATGCGCGCGTGCTCGGGCTCGTAGTCGAGAACCCAGTTCTTGGTCTTCGCCACGCCCGATTGCATCGCATTGCGCGACGGCTTGTAGATGCGTGCCACCATGGTGCCCGTGCCCGCTTGCCGCGCGGGCCCCGGCCCGCGTTCTTCGAATGGTTTCTATAGCGAGGCGCGCGCGGCCGACAACCGGGCGCGGCCGCGGCGCCCGGCGTCGGCGCGGGGCGCATCAGCGCAGGACCAGGCAATCGGCGGCGGCCATGGCCGCGGTGTTGGCGGACAGGTGGCTCACCTTGCCCGACAGAACCAGCTTGCGGGTCTGCTCGGTGACGATCGCGCGCCCGTCGGCGCCCTTCACCAGGAGCGGCGCACTGGCGTTGTAGATCGCCCGCGCATCCTCGGGAAGCTTGGCGGCGCAACGGTTCGCCGCGGCCGTATCCGCCAGCGCCGGGGTCGCGAGGGCTGCCAGGACTGCGAGGCTCGCCACACTTCGTCTCATGAACCGCTCCCTGAATCGGCCGGGCGGATTCGACCCGCCGGCAATCCCCTCTGCCGGTGACAGGCGGGGAAAGCAAGACCCGCCTGTCCCATCGTCCGCCCGACGTCGCCCGGCGCCGTGGCCAGAAATGCTGCTTGCAATGCGCACAATATCGCATACGTTATCGCATCATGACGTTCGCTGCCTCCCCGTCCCGCGCTCTGGCGGCACCTCCGAAAACCGGCGAAACGTCGGCGCAGGTGGCCTATGCCACCATCAAGCAGCGCATCCTGGACAACGAGTACGCGCCGGGAACCGCGGTTCTGGAGCAGGCGCTGGCGAACGATCTCGGACTGTCGCGGACGCCGGTGCGCGAGGCGATGATCCGCCTCGAGCAGGAGGGCCTGGTGCGCGTTGTGCCGCGCCACGGCATGACCGTGCTGCCTTTGGCGCCGCGCGACATGACGGAAATCTACCAGATCATGATCGGCCTCGAACTGGTGGCCACCGAGCAGCTCGCCGCGCGCAGGCCTTCGGCGGCGGAAATCGCGCCGCTGGTGGAGGCCTGCGACGCCATGGCCGCCGCCATGGAGCGCGACGACCTCGACGCCTGGGCCAAGGCCGATGAGCGCTTCCATCTCTCGCTGGTGGAGCTGTGCGGCAACCGCCGTCTCGCCGCCATGGTGATGGCGGTGTGGGAGCAGTCCCACCGCGCCCGCATGTTCACCCTGCGGCTGCGGCCGAAGCCCACGGATTCCACGCGCGAGCACCGGGAGGTGGTGGAAGCCATCCTGGCCGGCGATCCCGTCCGCGCCACCCGGCTCTATCGCGATCATCGCGAGAAGGCGTCGGGGCAGATGGTGCGCATCATCGAGCAATACGGCCTGACCCGGCTGTGAGACGTTCCGCCGGCGCGCCAACGCCGGCCGACCGCACGGAAAGCGCATCACCGCGCTGAGGACCCGCCCCGGGAGGGCAGAATTTCCGAGCCGCGACGGGGGCCATGAGGCCCACCAATAAGAAACGCGGCCGCAACACAGGGAGGAGTTCATGAAGCACGCCACGAGGTGGGCTTGCGCCCTCGCGTCCGCGGTCGCCGTCGCCTTCGCCGCTCCCGCTGCCCTCGCCCAGCAGCAGAAGGCGAAGGAGGTGGTGTTCGTCCTCGGCAACAATCTGTTCAGCGTCCCGGCTTTCGTCGCCGTGGAGAACGGCTACTGGGCCAAGCGCGGCCTCAATGTGCGCCTGAAGCTGGTGGCGAGCGGGCGCGAGATCACCCAGGCGCTCAACGCCGGCGAGGCGCAGCTCGGCGGCGCCAACATGGGCACCACCACCGCCAGCGCGCGCGCCAGCGGCAACATGATCAAGGGCGTGATCCCCTATTACAACGACGCCGCCTTCATCGCGGTGGCGGGCGGGCGCGGCATCGTCGGCCGCGCCGACCGGGGCATCACCAAGGACCCGAAGTCCTTCGTGGGCAAGAAGGTGGGCAGCCTCGCCGGCTCCACCCAGGAGGTCTATCTGCGCGAATTCCTCGCCGGCGGCGGCGTCGACATCAAGCAGCTCCAGGTGGTCAACGTGCCGGTGCCGGACATGCCGATCTCGCTCGCCCAGGGCGTGGTCGACGCGACCGTGCCGTGGGAGCCCTATCTCTCCCAGAGCGTGCGCGAACTCGGCGCGAATGCGGTGGTGGTGAGCCGCGGCGCTCCCGGGCTCGTGGCCGACGTGATCGGCGTGCTCGCCAACGAGAAGTACATCGCCGAGAACAAGGCGCTGCTGGAAACCTTCGCGCTCGGCCTCGCCGAGGCCACCCAGTTCGTGCGCAAGAACCCCGGCGAGGCGGCGAAGATCGCCACCTACCACCTGGATGGCCTGAACCTCGCCGACGCGGCCGAGGGCGTCAAGCACATGACCTGGGATCCCCGCATCTCGCTGTGCACCGAGGACGGCCTGCTGAAGACCGGCAACGAGATGGTGGCGAAGGGCCTCATCAAGACCTCGGCCTTCACCTCGGCGAACGACTTCGCGGAAACCTCCATCCTCAAGAAGGTGGAGAAGGAAAACCCCCAATTCTTCGCCGATCTGCCGCCGCTGCCGGAAAAGCTTTCCGACTGCAAGGGCGCGCTGAAGTAACCCCACGCGAACGACGAGCATTGAGGAGCGTTGCCATGGTTCCCTTCGACAAGCAGCAGGTCACGGTCGTGCGGCAGAGCAAGATCGGCACCGACACCACCTACGAGCCGCCGCTGCGCATCGGCTTCGGCATCTCCGACAAGACGGTGGATTCGCCGAATGCCACCATGGCCGGACGATCCTCGCTGCCCGCCGCCGGCCAACCCGACCCACTACCATGCCTCCAACGACGTGGTCTGGTACATTCTCTACGGCAAGATCAAGCTGTGGTACGCGCGCTCGGACGCCTCGGACCGCAAGGAAGTGATCCTGGAGGGCGGCGACTTCGCCTATGTCCCGGCGGGCGCCATCCATGTGATCGCCAATGCCTCGCAGACCGAGGAAGCCTCGCTCATCTTCTGCTATATCGGCGTGCCCAGCACCGATGCGGCCGAGACGGTGTGGCTGACCGAGGACGGCACCCGCCGCCTGCCCGCCAAAGAACCTGCGTGAGGCCGCCGCCATGGACGCGACCTCCCCGGACAAGATCATCGTCGAGGGCTTCCAGCACTTCTTCGAGACCGCGGATGGTCCCGTCCAGGCGACGGGACTGATCGACCTGAAGATCCCCGCCGCCGAGTTCGTGACGCTGGTGGGGCCTTCGGGCTGCGGCAAGACCACCTTGCTCAAGGCCATCGCCGGCTTCATCACGCCGACGCGCGGGCGGATCATCTGCGACGGCAAGACCGTCACCGGCCCCGGCCGCGACCGGGGCGTCGTGTTCCAGGAACTCGCCATCCTGCCCTGGCGCACGGTGCGGCGGAACATCGGCCACGGGCTGGAGATCGCCGGCGTGCCGAAGGCCGAGCGCATCCGCACCGTCGACCGCCTGATCGCGCTCACCGGCCTGAAGGGCTTCGAGGACCGCTACCCGCACGAACTGTCCGGCGGCATGCGCCAGCGCGTGGCGGTGGCCCGCACCTGGGCCGCCGACCCGGACATCATCCTCATGGACGAGCCGTTCGCGGCGGTGGACGCCATGACCCGCCTGACCCTGCAGGAGGAGCTGGCGAGCCTCACCTTCAGCACCCGCAAGACCGTGTTCTTCATCACCCACTCGGTGGACGAGGCGGTGTTCCTCGCCGACCGGGTGCTGGTGATGAGCAAGCGGCCCGGCCGCATCAAGGCGAGCCTCGTGGTGCCGCGCCGCAAGGCCGGCGGGCGCGACTGGGAGAGCTTCACCACCGACCCCGAGATGCAGGCGATCTGCGAGCAGGTGCTGCGGCTGGTGCGCGACGAGCGCATGGACGGCGCCGCGCGTCCCGCCGACGCTCCCGACCCGCTGAAGGAGGCGTCATGACCATGACCGCCGTCTCGGTGACCGCCGCCGCAGGCGCGCCGCCCCGGCGGCCCTCCGCGCTGGCCTCCGGGCTCATCGGCGCGGGCAAGTTCCTCGCCCCCTTCGCCGCCGTGGTGGCGCTGTGGTGGGCGATCAAGGCCGGCTTCGACCTGCCGGACCGGGTCCTGGTCTCGCCCTACCAGTGCTCGTCACCTTCTGGAACCTGCTCTCGCGCGGCGTGCTGGCGGACTATGCCGCCACCAGCCTCTACCAGATCGGCGTCGCGGTGGTGGTGTCGGCTGCGGTCGGCATCCCGCTCGGCTTCGCCATCGGCTCCAATGCCTATGTGGCGCGGGCGCTGGGGCTGTTCCTGCGGTTCTTCCAGGGGGTGTCGGGCATCTCCTGGCTGCCGCTCGCCATCATCTGGTTCGGCTTCACCGACACCACGGTGCAGGTGATCGTGGTCTACACGCTCATCGTCCCCGTCATCTTCAACACCATGCTCGGCGTGCGCGCGATCCCCACCAGCTATGCGCTCGCCCTGCGCTCGCTGGGCGCGGCACGTTCCGGGTGGTGAAGGACGTCTATCTGCCCGGCGCCCTGCCGAGCATCGTCGTCGGCCTGCGGCTCGGCATGGGCTACGGCTGGCGCGCGCTGATCGCCGCCGAGATGCTGATCCGCCAGGGCGGCCTCGGCGACCTGATCTTCGGCGCCCGCACCTTCGGCCAGATCGACCGCATCATCTGCGGCATGATCGCCATCGGCGTCCTCAATGTGGTGGTGGACCGCCTGATCGTGCAGCCGATCGAGAACCTCACCGTCGCCCGCTGGGGAGTGCTGCGCAAATGAGCGATGCCAGGCCGGTCCGCACCGACACCCTCGCCTGGAAGCTGCTGCCGGCGCTGCCCTTCGTGGCGCTCATCGCCGGCTGGAGCATCTACTGGCTCATCGCCCGCCCGCCGGTGGGCACGCTGCCGCCCGCCTGGGCGGTCGCCGAGGCGCTCTGGCAGCTGGCGGCGGACGGCGAGCTGCTCCAGAACACGCTGGCGAGCCTCGGCCGCCTCCTGCTCGGCACCACGGTGGGCGTCGTCACCGGGGTGGTCGGCGGCTTCCTCGTCGGCCTCAACCGGCGCGCCGCCGACTTCCTCAACCCGCTGGTGGTGTTCTTCAACGCCATTTCCGGCATCGTCTGGCTGCCGCTGATGATCGGCTGGCTCGGCATCGGCACCGCGCTGGTGGTATTCCTGATCTGGAACACGGTGTTCTTCCTGGTCTTCCAGAACACCGTGCTGGGCGTGCGCCTGGTGCCGCCGGTGCTGGAGCAGGGGGTGGAGACGCTGGGCGGCAGCCGGCTCCACATCATCCTCAACGTGACGCTGCCCGGCGCCCTGCCCTACATCCTCTCCGGCATCCGCTCCGGGCTCGGCTTCGGCTGGCGCGCGCTGATCGCGGCCGAGCTGGTGGGGGCAACGGTGGGTCTTGGCCAGATGATCTTCCGCGCGGCGGAATTCCACCGCGCCGACATCATCATCGCCGGCTGCCTCGTGATCGGCCTTCTCGGCGTGCTGATGGACCGCTATCTCCTGGCGCCGATCGAGAAGCGCACCATCGAGCGGTGGGGCCTCGTCACGCCGAGCCAGGGGATCTAGCCATGGCCGAAACCGCCTCCCCCGCCGCCGGCGGCTCACGCCGTCGCGGCCTCAATCCGGACCTGCTCAAGCTCGCCTTGGGCATCGCCATCGTCGCCGGCACGCTCTGGGGCCAGCAGGCCTATGGCTTCCTGACGCGGGAGAGCCGCATCGACCCCCGGGTGCCGCGCGCGGGGCTGGTGGACGTGGTGGCGGTGGTCGGCTTCGAGCCCGAGCGCTTCCACAACGAGCGCCTCGCCACCTACGGCATGTTCTCCGGCCGCGACGGCTCGCTGAAGCGCATCCGCCTGCGGCAGGTCTCGCAGGACCAGCTGGCCGGCCTCGCGAGCCTGCCCTGGATCGACACGGTGGAGCCGCTGAAGTGACCGGCGCGCCGGACGAGGAGCAGCCGGCGCGCGCGCTCGCGCTCGCGGTGGCGGCGCAGACGCTGGGCGCCCTGCCGGTGTTCCTCACCGGCGCTCTGGCGCCGCTCGCCTTGCCGGAACTGGGCATGGACGCGGTGGGGCTCGGCGCCGCCGCCGGCATCTTCTATGCCGCGTCCGCCGTCGGTTCGGCGCTGCTCGGCCCGCTCGCCGACACGCTCGGCACCTGGCGCGCCACCCGCTCCGGGCTGACGATCACGGTGCTCGCCTTGGGCGGCATCGCGCTGTTCGCCACCTCGGCGGCCTCGCTCTCGGTCTGTTTGGTGGTGGCGGGCCTCGCCAATGGCTGATCAGCGTCCACGAACCTCGCCGTGGCGCGCTTTCGCTGGCAGGGCCTCGGTTTCGGCATCAAGCAGTCCTCGATCCCGATCGCGACGCTGGCGGCGGGGTTCGCGGTGCCGGCGGTGGGCCTCACGCTCGGCTGGCGCTTCGCCTACGGCATCGGCTGCGCGCTGGCCCTGGCTTTGCTCCTGATCCTGCCGCGCGGCGCCGCGGGCCGCGCGCGAACGCGTCGCGCGCGGACGG
>NZ_JBNFNU010000017.1:0-24995 GCF_057364445.1 Xanthobacter sp. BG11Y11_SDJG | reverse complement strand
TCCAGGGCGACAAGGGCGAGCACAAGCTCATCTGGTCGCGATGACCGGCCACGGGCGCTCCGCTTCCCGCGGGGCGCCCGCCTTCCACCCTCGCAATTATGCGGAGCAGAACCCCCGCCGACCGAGCCCGACAGATTGACCTATACGATCAGTGCCGTATCGATCGGCGTCTTCTTGCCCGAATCCTGCGCCGCTGCACGATCCGCCGCGACCAGAGCCAAGCCGAAGGCAGAAAATCGAAGCAAGGAAGATCTCTCTGGAACCGAGATGCTATCATCCATTTGCGCGGAATAGTCCGCGCATTCAACGTGATAATGCGGCGACGCGCCCTTTCCAGTAAGCCTAAATAAATCCAGGCGCCGGGAGCGACCCATGAGGATGCAATGCGCCCGAAACCGTGTCAGAGCGAACCGATCACGCTCTTGAGCTTCGCCTGGACGTGTTCGGCCGCCTGCTTGAGCCGCGGATTGTCGATCGCTTGCATTGAGGCGACGGGATCGATCGCCGCCACTTCGGTGTTGCCGTCCCCCTTGTCCTGCACGATGACGTTGCACGGCAGCATCGTGCCTACCTTGTCCTCAATCTCAAGCGCCTCGTGGGCAAGCGCCGGGTTGCAGGCGCCGAGAATGCGGTAGGGACGGAAATCGACATTGATCTTCTTCTTGAGAGTGTCCCTGACGTCGATCTCGGTGATGATGCCGAAACCCTCGCGCTTGAGCGCCTCAGTCGTCAGCCGCACGGCGTCATCGAAGCCGAGCGCAAGCGTTTTGGCGAAATAATAGCTCATGGTTCACTCCCAAGGCGTTCTTGCAAGACGCGAATATAGGAAAGTTCAACGCAGGCCGGAGAGATATTCGGCCACGGCCCTCTTATCGGCTTCGCTCAGCGCCGCCGCGATACGGCCCATCATTGTCGACGACGGACGCGCGCCACTCGCGAAGCGATCCAATTGATCGACGATATATGCCGCATGCTGTCCATTCAGATAGGGAGCGTCGGCCATCATGCCCATCATCGGCATCCGCTCCATCATGCCGCCTCCCATCATGCCCGTCACGGGCATGCCGCGTTGGCCGGACGCACGGTGACACATGGCGCAAGCGGGCATTCCCGCGAAGAAGATGCGCTCTCCAATCGCCGCCAAGCGTTGGTCCTTGACCGCGTCCGCCTTGCGCGACTGCTTGCCATAAAAGCTCGACGCATTCGCCATGTCGGCGTCGCCGAGGTCTGCCGCGATTGGCGCCATGATGTCCGACCTGCGAGTCCCATTCCTGAAGGCCCAGAGTTGGCGATAAAGGTAAGCCGGACTTTGACCCGCCAGTTTCGGAAATTGCGATTCGCTGCTATTGCAATCCGCGCCGTGGCACTCGGCGCATTTGGCATCGGCCACATGGCTTCCTAGCGCCGGGTCGCCTGCGCGCGCGCCATCCGATTGTCCCCGTGAGGCTCCCGTCATGGCGAGTAAACCTGCTCCAGCGATGAGAATGATCGCACCCGCTAATGAGATCGCCATCTTGCTCATTGTCATGGCTCCGCGACGTCACCCGGTCCGGATCAGGCGCTGAGGTCGCGCTTTTCCTGGAGGTATTCGTCGCGCTGGATTTCTCCCTTCGCGCAGTACTCACCGAGAATGTCGAGGCCTCGCGAAAGGCTTCGATCGTTACCGATCCGCACGGCGCCTCCAAAGAAGGAGAGGACAAGCGCAACGATCCCAACTGTCAGAAGCACCAGCAACAAAAAGGAGAGGATGCCGTCGGCATCCATCCCCAGCTATGTCTATCAGCCCGAGGGCCGTTCCACCACATCGGGGTCATTGCGCAGATTGCCAAAAGCCCGTCCGCCCCGATGTCCGCGGCCGGTTCCGCAAGTTCCCGTATTTGGCCCTGCCGCCGAGCGAAAGGAACGATTTATATAGGGTACCCCCTATATTATAAACCCGTGATGGCACACACGATCAAGCACAAGACCAAGCTTCTCGCCCGCATCCGCCGAATCAAGGGGCAGGCCGAAGCCGTGGAGCGCGCGCTGGAAGCCGAGATCGGCTGCACCGACGTGTTGATGCTGGTCGCCTCCATGCGCGGCGCCATCAACGGACTGACGGCGGAGCTGATGGAGGACCACATCCGCCATCACGTGGTGAACCCGGACGCCGAGCCGGACCCCGAGCGTGCCAAAGGCGCCGCCGACCTGATCGAGGTCGTCCGCACCTACCTCAAGTGATCTGAGAGCAAGATGACTGCGTTTACAGACCTGCTCCAGCAGGGGGCCGCGCACGCCTGGCTGTTCATCCCCTCGGCCATCCTGCTCGGTGCCCTGCACGGGCTTGAGCCGGGCCATTCCAAGACGATGATGGCCGCCTTCATCATCGCCATCCGCGGCACGCTCACCCAGGCCGTCCTGCTGGGCCTCGCCGCAACGGCCTCGCACACGGCGGTGGTCTGGCTCATTGCCCTCGGGGGGCTGTATTTCGGGCAGCAATGGGGTGGCGAGGCCAGCGAACCCTATTTTCAGCTCGCTTCAGCCGTGGCGATCATCACCATCGCCGCCTGGATGGCCTGGCGGACGTGGCGCGAGCAGAGCGACGCGCATCACCACCATGAGGACAAGACCCGTCTCCTCTCGACCGCAGAAGGGGAACTGGCGCTCGACATCTTCGAGGATGGCGTGCCGCCGCGGTGGCGCATCTCCAGCCCCGGCGGGCGCATGCTTCCTGACGCCGAGCGCGTCTTCTCGAAACCCTGCGGCCCGGCGGCGGCCGTCAGGTCTTCCCGTTCGTGCACCGGGGTGAATTCCTCGAGAGCACGCACGATATTCCCGAGCCCCATGCCTTTTCAGTGGAGCTTCGCATGCGCCTCGCCGACGGCGGGGAGGAGGTCCATGCCCTCGTGTTCGAGGAGCATGACCATGCCCACATGAATCTCGGCGACGAGGACGACGCCCACGCCCGCGCCCACGCCGCCGATATCCGCAATCGCTTTGCCGGCCGCCCGGTGACCACCTGGCAGATCATCGTCTTCGGACTGACGGGCGGGTTGATCCCGTGCCCGGCGGCGATCACCGTGCTGCTGATCTGCATGCAGCTGAAGGTCTTCAGCCTCGGCTTCGTGCTGGTCCTGTGCTTCAGCATCGGCCTGGCGCTCACGCTGGTGTCGGCCGGCGTGCTCGCGGCCCTCAGCGTCCGGCACGTCTCGCAACGTTGGTCGGGCTTCAGCGCCTTCGCCCGGCGCGCGCCCTATGCCTCGGCCGCGCTGATCCTGATGGTCGGCCTCTACACCGGCTGGCTCGGCTGGCATGGTCTTTCACGGGAGCACGCTCCGTCGGCCGGCATCAGCGCGGGCGCGGTGCAAGGCGATTTCTTGCCTGCGCCAACTTCGTATGGCGAAGCACGCCGGCTGGGATAAAAGGGCTTGTCCGCAGAGCAGCCGTCGCGCCCGCAGGACGGCCTCGCAGGAGTGCGTCACCCCGTGTCTCCCGAATGCCATATCCTGATCGTCGATGATGATGCCGAGATCCGACGCCTCGCCGGCAAGTTCCTGCGCGAGCACGGGCACAAGGTCACCGCGGCACAGGATGCGCGCGAGATGCGCGAGGCAATGAAGGCGGGGGCGGTGGATCTCATCATCCTCGACATCATGCTGCCCGGCACGAGCGGGCTCGACCTATGCCGGGACATCCGCCGCACGTCGGACGTGCCCATCATCATGCTCACCGCGCGCGGCAGCGACGTGGACCGGATCGTGGGGCTGGAGCTCGGTGCGGACGACTATCTGTCGAAGCCCTTCAATCCGCGCGAGCTGCTCGCGCGCATCCATGCGGTGCTGCGGCGCATGCGGCCTTCGGGCGACGCCACGGCTTCCGGGGGCACCCTGCTCGCCTTTTCCGGCTGGACCCTCGACACCCGCCGGCGCGAGCTGACCAATCCCGAAGCCGTGGTGGTGGATCTGTCGACTGGCGAATATGACCTGCTCCTGACCTTCCTCGAACATCCCCAAAGGGTGCTGACGCGCGACCAGCTGATGGACGCTGCCAAGAACCGCACCGCCACAGGCTTCGACCGCGCCATCGACATCCAGGTCAGCCGGCTGCGCAAGAAGCTTGAGTCCCATGGCGGACCGGAGATGGTGAAGACCGTGCGCGGCGCCGGCTATTTCTTCGTCCCGGAGGTGGAACGCTCGTGATCCGCGCCCTGATCCGCGCATCGGACAGCCTCGCCGTCCGCACCGCCGTGGTGGCGGTGCTGGGCATCGTCGTCGTGCATGTGCTGAGCCTGTGGACCTACGAGCACGCCATGGAGCGCGAGCGCCATGCGGCCCATGCCATCCGCCTCGCCGACCAGATCGTCGCGCTGCGCCGGTCGCTGGCAGCAGCGCCGCCGGAAAGCCGCGAGGATGTGGCCCATGACTTGTCCGGCGGCGCCATCGACGCGCACTGGAGCCGGGAAGCCATGGCCGCACCCGGCCCCCATGCCGCGGAGGGATGGCAGCGCCTCGCCGACGACGTGCGCACGCTGGCGCCTGACCTCGGACCGCAGGATGTGCTGGTGGGCGCGGGCACCGATCCGCACCTCAGCCTGGTCGCCGTGCGCCTTCCGGACGGCAGCTGGCTGAACGCCCGCCTGTTCGCCTCCATGCCGCAGGCGGCCGGGACGCACGGATCGGTGCTCTCCACGACCCTCATGGCGACGGGCGTGCTGCTGCTGTCGCTCGCCATCGCCGCCTGGCTGACGCGGCCGCTCAGGGCCATGGCGCGGACCGTCGCGGCCCTGCCTCCGGACGCCCCTCTGGTGCGGCTCCCGGAGACCGGCCCGACGGAGGTGCGGGAGCTGGCCCACGCCTTCAACGGCATGCAGGCTCGCATCGCGGAGCTGATGGAGCGGCGCACCCAGGCCCTCGCCGCCGTCTCCCACGATCTGCGCACGCCCATGACACGCCTGCGCTTCCGCATGGAGGACGTGGGCGACCCCGCCCTGCGCGAGGCCATGGCGGCGGACGTGGCGGAGATGGAGCAGATGGTGGACGCCACCCTGTCCTACCTGCGCGGCGAGGCCAGCGAGGAGCCGGTACGCCCGCTCGACCTCGTGGCGCTGGTGGAGACGCTGGTGGACAATGCCCGCGACCGGGGCCTTGCCGCCGATCTTGCAGCCCCGCCGCGCCTGGTGGTGGCAGGCCGCCTCGTCAGCCTGAAGCGGATGGTGTCGAACCTGCTGGAGAACGCGCTTCTCTATGGCGGCGCCGCGCATGTCGTGCTCGCGGAGGAGGGCGCCGAGGCGGTGCTGACGGTGAAGGACGAAGGCCCAGGCATTCCGCAGGACCAGTTCGCCGCCGTGCTCGAACCCTTCGTCCGGCTCGACACCTCGCGCAGCCGGTCCACCGGCGGGGTGGGGCTCGGCCTTCCCATCGCCCGTGCGGTGGCCGAGGCCCATGGCGGCACGCTGACCCTCGCCAACGGCGCCGGCGGCGGCCTCGTCGCGACAGTGCGCCTGCCCAAGCTCCAGACTGAAACAAACTGATACAGAAGCGATACGCGGCGTGACAGCCCGTGCGCTATCTGGCTCCCGTACCGGATTGAGGATCGGACGGGTTGAAGGATGGTGCGTCATTTCATGCGGAGAGTTGGCCTTGGGTCGTGGGCCCTTCTCGCCGGCCTGGTGCTGGCGACGGGCGCGATGGCGCACGAAGGCCACGACCACGGCGCGCCTGCCGCGCCTCAGGTAACGTCTCTCGCCCCCCGTGCCGAGGCCGCCTCCGCCGATTTCGAGCTGGTGGCAGTGCTGCGCGACGGCATCCTCGCCATCCACCTCGACCGCTTCACCGACAACGCGCCGGTGGACCGCGCGACCATCGAAATGGACACGCCCGAAGGCGCGCAGACCGCAAAGCCCGAGGAGCCCGGCACCTATGTGGTTGCCGCTCCGTTCGCCGCGAAGCCGGGCACGCACGACCTCGCTTTCACGGTCACGGCCGGCGGCACGGTGGACGTGCTCGCAACCACTCTCACGGTGCCTGCGGCTTCGGTGACGGCCGACCCCAGAGCCACTGCGCCGGCGGCGCTGGCGCTGCTGGGCGGATCGCAATTGGGCTTGGGTGCCGGCGTCGTTATCGGCTTTCTCGCGGCCGTGCTCTTGATGTCGCTGCGGCGGCGCACGGCGGCACTCGTTCTCGCTGCCGGTCTGGGGCTTGCCTCCGCCGCGCTCCCGCCGGATGCGCAGGCCGCGGATACGCCGAAGCCTTCCGCACGCGATGCGGCCCAGCGCCTGCCCGACGGCTCGGTGATCGTGCCGAAGCCCAGCCAGCGCATCCTCGGCGTGCGCACCATCGTCACGGCTTCCGCCAGCCATGCCCGCGCGGTGGAACTGCCGGGGCGGGTGGTGCCGGATGCCAATGCCAGCGGGCTCGTGCAGACGGCGGTGGGTGGGCGGCTGGCACCGCCGCAGGGCGGCTTCAAGCCGCTCGGCACCAAGGTCGCGGCGGGCGACATCCTCGCGTTCGTGCACCCGCCCATCGGCGCCTCGGACCTCAAGGACCTGGAGCAGCAGGGCTTTGAGCTGGACCAGCAGATCGCCATCGTGAAGCGCCGCTATGAGCGCCTGTCGGCTATCCAGAACGCGGTCACCCGCCGCGAGGTGGAGGAGACGGAGATTGAGCTGAAGGGTCTACAGACTCGCCGCGCCACGCTGGAGCGGGTGCAGCGCGAGCCGGAGGCGCTGCGCGCGCCCGTTGCCGGCATCATCGCCACCTCGGACGCGGTGGCGGGACAGATGGCGGACCCGAACACTGTGGTGTTCCGCATCATCGATCCGGATCGGCTGTGGGTGGAGGCGCTGGGTTTCTCGCCGGACATGGGCCGCTCCGGGGCTTCCGGGCGATTGCCCGATGGCCGCTCCGTCGCGCTCACCTTTCTGGGCGCGGGGATGTCCGACCGCAGCCAGGCCGTTCCGCTGCAGTTTTCCGTCACCGCGGGTGCCGAGGGGCTGCGTCCAGGCCAGTTTCTCACGGTCCTCGCGGAGGCCGGCGCCCCGCGCATGGGCATCGCCATCCCCGCACGGCGGTGGTGCGCGGGGCGAACGGTCAGGCCATCGTCTATGAACATGTCGCAGCCGAGCGCTTCGTTGCGCGCGAGGTAAAGACGGAGCCCCTCGATGCCGGCCGCGTGCTGGTGGTGGCCGGCCTGCCGCCCGATCGCCGCGTGGTTACCGAGGGCGCCGAACTCATCGACCAGATCCGCTGAGGCCGGCCGATGTTCAGCTTCCTCGTCACCCAGTCCCTCAAAAACCGCCTGCTGGTGCTGGCGCTGTCCCTCGTGCTGGTGGTCACCGGCGCCTTTGCGGTCACCCGCCTGCCGGTGGATGTGCTGCCCGACCTCAACCGGCCCACCGTCACCATCATGACCGAGGCGGAGGGCCTTGCCCCGGCCGAGGTGGAACAGCTTGTCACCTTCCCGTTGGAGACGGCGATGAACGGCCTGCCGGGCCTCATCCGCCTGCGTTCGGTCTCGGGGGTGGGGCTCTCCGTCCTCTATGTGGAGTTCGATTTCGGCACCGACATCTTCCGCGACCGCCAGCAGATCGCCGAGCGCATCGCTTTGGTGCGGGACCGGCTGCCGGCGAACGTTGCCCCGCAGATGGGGCCCATCAGCTCCATCATGGGGCAGATCCTGATGTTCGCGGTGACGAGCGACACTGCGTCCCCCATGGCGGTGCGCGAGGCGGCGGACTTCATCATCCGCCCGCGCCTGCTCGCCATTCCCGGCATCGCGCAGGTCATCCCCATGGGCGGGGAAGTGCGGCAGTTCCGCGTTTCGCCGGACCCTGCGGCCATGCGCGCCCATGGCATCTCCCTCGATGCGCTGGAAAAGGCGGTGGCGCAGTTCGGCACCAATTCGGGCGGTGGCTTTGCTGACCATGGCGGGCGCGAGTTCCTGATCCGCAACATCGGCCGCACCCTCAGCCTCGACGACCTGAAGGGGCTGGTGCTGCCCCGCCCCGCCGGCGGCACCGTCTTCCTGCACCAGGTGGCGCAGGTGGATTACGCGGCCCGCATGAAGCGGGGCGATGCCGGCTACATGGGCCGGCCGGCGGTGATCGTCTCGGTGGAGAAGCAGCCGGAGGTGGACACGATCGCCCTCACCGCGCGGTGGAGGACGCGGTCAACGACCTGAACCGCACGCTGCCCAACGGCATCCGCATTTCGCCGCCGGTGTTCCGGCAGGCCGACTTCATCGCCGCCTCCATCGGCAACGTGGAAAAGGTGCTGATGGAGGCCATGGCGGTGGTGGCCGTGGTGCTGTTCCTTTTCCTCGTCAACTGGCGCACCACCTTCATCTCGCTCACCGCTATACCCGTGTCGATCCTCGCCACGGCCATCGTGTTCCACGCCTTCGGCCTCTCCATCAACACCATGACGCTGGGCGGCCTCGCCATCGCCATCGGCGAGCTGGTGGATGACGCGGTGGTGGACGTGGAGAACATCTTCCGCCGCCTGCGCGAGAATGCCGCCGCCGGCGGCGCCGCGGCCGGTATTCGACGTGGTGGTGGCGGCGAGCCGGGAGGTGCGCTCCGGCATCGTCTACGCCACGCTCATCATCGTGCTGGTGTTCGTGCCCTTGTTCGCGCTGCCGGGCATCGAGGGGCGACTGTTCGCGCCGCTGGGGCAGGCCTATATCGTCTCGATCCTCGCGAGCCTTGTCACCTCCGTCACGCTCACGCCGGTGCTCGCCTTTTACCTGCTCCCCGCACTCAGCCGCCATGTGGAGCGGGAGAGCGTGCTGGTGCGGGGTCTGAAGCGCGGATACGCCGGCCTGCTCGCCGCCGCCTTCCGCCACCAGCGCCTCGTGATGTGCGCAGCCGCGCTTCTCTTCCTCGCGGCGGTGGCGGCCGCCGTGGGCCTGCCGCGCGCCTTCCTGCCGCCGTTCAACGAGGGCTCGCTCACCATCTCCATGTCCTTCCGGCCGGCCTTTCCCTCGCCGAGAGCCATCGCATGGGCCTTGTCGCCGAAAAGCTCATCCTGGACGTGCCGGAGGTGAAGGCGGTGGGTCGGCGCACCGGCCGGGCCGAGCTCGACGAACACGCCGAGGGCGTCCATGCCTCCGAGATCGAGGTGGATCTAGGACCCTCCGCCCGCAGCCGCGCCGAGATCACCGCCGACATCCGCGACCGCCTCGCGGTGCTGCCGGCCGCCTTCAACCTGGGCCAGCCCATCTCCCACCGGCTGGACCACATGCTCTCCGGCGTGCGGGCCGAGATCGCCCTGAAGCTGTTCGGCGACGACCTCGATACCCTGCGAACTACGGCGGAAGACCTGCGGGGGCGCCTCGCCGGCATTCCCGGCCTTGCGGACCTGCAGGTGGAGCGGCAGGTGCGCGTGCCGGAAGTGACGGTGCGCGTGGATTATGGCCGCGCCGCCCTCTACGGCCTCCAGCCCGCGCAGGTGACGGACGCGCTGGAGCGGCTTTCCAACGGCCGCGTGGTCTCCCGCCTCGTGGACGGCGCGCGGCGCTTCGACGTGGTGGTCCGCCTGCCCGATGCGGCGCGCACCACGGAGGGACTTTCGGGCCTGCTGATCGAGACGCCCTCTGGCTGGGTGCCGCTCTCGCAGGTCGCCGAGGTGACGGAGACGGACGGGCCGAACCAGATCCTGCGCGAGGGCGGGCGCCGGCGCATCGTCGTGCTGGCCAACACCTCCGGCGGGCGCGACGTGGCGGTGGTGGTGGCCGACATGCGTGAAGTGATCGCGGCGACCGCACTGCCGGCCGGCATCTCCGCGAGCCTTGAGGGCACCTTCGCCGCGCAGGAGCAATCCATGCGCACCATCGGCGGCCTGTCCGCAGTGTCGGCGCTACTCGTTTTCGCGCTCCTCTACAGCCGCTACCGCTCGGCGCTGTTCGCCGCCATCATCATGGGGAGCGTGCCGCTGGCGCTCATCGGCGCGGTGGTGGCGCTGTGGATCGCCGGGCAGCCCCTGTCGGTGGCGAGCATGATCGGCTTCGTGACGCTCACCGGCATCGCCGCGCGCAACGGCATCCTGAAGATCAGTCACATCATCAATCTCGCCATCGCCGAGGGCATGGCGTTCGGCCCCGCTCTGGTGATGCGCGGCAGCCTGGAGCGGCTGACGCCGGTGCTGATGACCGCCGCGTCCGCCGGCATCGCTTTGCTGCCGCTCATGAGCGGGGCCGAGGTTCCGGGCAAGGAGATCCTCCACCCCGTCGCCATCACCATTTTCGGCGGCCTGGTCAGTGCCACGCTGCTCGACGCCGTTCTCACCCCCGTCCTCGTCCTGCGCCATGGCCGACGCCCGCTGGAGCGGCTGGTGGCAGCGGCGTGGGAGACCGCCCCCTCCACCGCCGCCGCCCGCGCGGACGCCTTCTGACCGGAGCCTGTCATGATCTTTCGCCGCCTTTTGCCGGCCGTCCTCAGTCTCCCGCTGGTCGCCTTGCCCGTCCTGGCCCACGAGCCCGGCGCGGGGGCGAACGGCGGGGTGCGGGTGGATGCCGGCCATTACCACGCGGAGCTGGTGGCCGACGGCACGCCCAATGTCGCGCTTTATCTGAGCGACGGCGCCGACAAGCCGGTGGCGGCCGAGGGCTTCAAGGCCAACGCCATCCTCGTGGTGGACGGCAAGGCCCAGCGCTTTCCCCTCTCGCCCGCCGGCGGCAACCGGCTCGCCGGGACGGCGGCGGTTGCCATCCCAAAGGGCGTGAAGGGCGTGGTCCAGATCTCCGCGCCCGACGGCGCCTCCGCTCAGGCCAAATATTGAAGACCGCCCGAAACCCCTTCGCTTCGCCTCGTCTGCCCGGCGACGAGCCAAAGAGGCCGATCATGACCCGACCCGTGTTCCAATCCGCCCTCTCCCGCCGCGCCGTCCTGACCGGTGGCGCGCGCTCGGCGCCCTCGCCTTCTCCAGCGGCTGGCAGCGCGCCCTTGCGGCTCCGCTTCTCACGGTGGAAAGCCTCACCCTCGACGTGAACGGCAAGGCGGCGAAGGTGTTCGCCGTTAAGGGCCCTTCCGGCGAGGGCCTCTTCGCCAAGGAGGGAGACCGGCTCACCGGCGCGGTGCTCAACGCCTCGCAGAGCCCTGCGGTGATGCACTGGCACGGCCAGATCTTCGCCCCGCCGGACCAGGACCTCGCCCGTCCCAATGGCGGCGAACTTGCCCCCGGGGCATCGATCAGGTGGATTTCCGCCTTACCCCGGGCACCCACTGGATGCACTCCCACACCTTGAGCGAGCAGCAATTGCTCGCCGCGCCCCTCGTCACCCGGGAGGCGGACGCGGGCGATGTCCAGGACGTGGTGGTGATGCTGCACGACTTCTCCTTCCGCAGCCCGGAGGAGATCCTGGCCGAACTCGGCGGAGCGAACGCACACGGCGGCCACGGTGGTCACGGCATGGGCCAGCAGATGCAAGGCATGCCGGGAATGGCGATGCCGGGAATGGACCACTCCGGCCACGGCATGGGGGGAATGGGTGCCGGGCCGGGCGCTGGAATGGGCGCCGCGATGCAGGGGGGAGGTATGCAAGGCGGCGGCATGATGGTGCACGCCAACGATGTTGCCTACGACGCCTTCCTTGCCAACCGCCGCACCCTCGCCGATCCCGAGGTGGTGCAGGTGGAGAAGGGCGGTCGGGTGCGGCTCCGCATCATCAATGGCGGCACCGCCACCGCCTTCTTCATAACCGTGCCGGGCCTGAAGGCGACCTGCATCGCGGTCGATGGCACGCCTTGCGCCCCGCTGGTGGCGGATGCCTTTCCGCTCGCCCAGGGACAGCGCATCGACCTCCTCGTGGAGATCCCGGCAGGGGGCGGTGCCTTTCCGGTGCTGGCGCAGGTGGAGGCCTCGCCCCGTCGCACCGGCTTCGTGCTGGCGACGGCCGGTGCTGCCATCGCCCGCCTCGGGGAGACGGCCGACAGACCGCAGGGGCTTCTCGACCTCGCCTTCGAGGGGCGGCTTTCCGCCTTAAATCCTCTCCCGGCGCGGCGGGCGGACAAGGTCTTCCCCATCATGCTGGGCGAGGAGCCGGGCTATCGCTGGACCATCAACGGCCGCATCCACGGGGAGGACGTGCCCTTCAGCGTGCAGCAGGGCGAGCGGGTGGAGATGACCTTCCTGAACCCCACCGGCATGAGCCATCCCATGCACCTGCACGGCCACCATTTCCAGGTGGTGGGCATCGGCGGGCGCCGCTTTGCAGGCGCCCTGCGCGACACGGTGATGGTGCCGCCGCACACGCCCGTGACCATCGCCTTCGATGCCGGGCAGAGGGGCGAGTGGTTCCTGCACTGCCACCACCTCTATCACATGGCCACCGGGATGATGGCGGTGGTGAAGGTGGCTTGACGATCGAGGTGGACAGGAAGCAGCAGGAAGCCTGGCGGGAGGCTGCAGGTCCGCGCCCCGCCATCCCGAGGACCGTCTGGGCCCTCGGCTTCGTCAGCATGTTCATGGAAATCTCGTCCGAGATGATCCACGCGCTGCTGCCGCTCTTCCTCGCCGGCACCCTCGGTGCGAGCGTCGCCATGATGGGCATGATCGAGGGCGTGGGGGAATCCAGCGCGCAGATCGCGAAGGTCTTCTCGGGCTATTTGTCGGACCACTTCGGTCGGCGCAAGCCGCTGATCCTGCTCGGCTACGGGTTCGGCGCCGCATCCAAGCCGTTCTTTGCCCTGGCCGGCGCTCCGGCGATGGTGTTCGCCGCGCGCTTCGCCGACCGCGTCGGCAAGGGCATCCGGGGCGCGCCCTGCGATGCGCTTGCGGCCGACGTCACCCCGCCCGAGATCCGCGGACGCGCCTATGGCCTGCGCCAGGCCCTCGACACGGTGGGCGCCTTCGTCGGGCCGCTGCTTGCCGTCGCGCTGATGGCGCTGTTCGCCGACGACATGCGGGCCGTCTTCTGGGTCGCCCTCGTTCCCGGCGCTCTTGCCGTGCTCTGCGTCGTCCTCGGCGTCGAGGACAGGTCCGTGGGCACGGTTGGAACAGGCCGGCCTCCACCGGTGCGGATCGCGGATCTCAGGCGCCTCGAACGTCCCTTCCTTGTCGTCGTGGCCATCGGTGTCGTCTTCACGCTCGCGCGCTTCAGCGAGGCCTTCCTCGTCCTGAATGCCTACGACGAGGGACTGCCGCTGGCGCTCGCTCCGTTCGTGCTCGTCGCGATGAATGTCGTCTATTCCCTCGGCGCCTAACCCGCCGGCGCCTGGTCGGATCAGGCGCCGCCGGAGCGGCTTTTGCTCAGCGGCCTTGCCGTGCTGGTGGCGGCCGACCTCTCCCTCGCCTTCGTCCCGGGCCTGTGGGGGGCGTTCCTCGGCATCGGCTTGTGGGGCGCGCTCATGGCGCTCACCCAGGGCCTTCTCGCCAAGCTCGTGGCCCAGAACGCCCCGGCGGCGCTGCGCGGATCAGCCTTCGGCCTGTTCAACCTCGCCACTGGCCTCGCGACGCTGGCGGCGAGCCTTGCCGCCGGGCTGCTGTGGGACATCAGTGGCGCCCGGGCGACGTTCATCGTCGGCGCCGTCTTCGCCCTCCTCGCATCCGCGCTCGTGATCACCTTCGATCCCAGCCGGAAGTCCTGAGGCGGTCCCGCCGACCATCGTCGCGGGAGGCGCGCTGGTCCTGTCCGACAGGGGGCGGTGGACAGGCTTGGCCTGCCCACCCCTTTCGTCCCCGGGACGCACTCTCATCGGCCGAGATACTTGAGGAGCGCCGCGATCCCGAGGACGACCAGGACCAGGATCAGGAGGCCGAACAGCCACATCCCCCACATGCCGGAGCCCATCATTCCGTCGAAATTCAGCATGGTTCCCTCCCTGGAGCCGGATCCGTCTCTGCAGTCCAAGAACGAGGACGCCTTAGCCAAGCGGCGTGCGCCGCAGGCGCAGGGCATTGGCGATGACGCTGACCGATGACAGCGCCATGGCCGCGGCGGCGATGATGGGCGACAGCAGAAGCCCGAACAGGGGATAGAGCACGCCCGCCGCCACCGGTATGCCGGCCGCATTGTAGATGAAAGCGAAGAACAGGTTCTGGCGGATGTTGCTCATGGTGGCGTGGCTCAGCTGCCGGGCGCGGGCGATGCCCTGGAGATCGCCCTTCAGCAGCGTCACGCCGGCGCTCTCGATGGCGACGTCCGTCCCGGTACCCATGGCGACGCCGACGTCCGCCGCGGCGAGGGCGGGCGCATCGTTCACGCCGTCGCCGGCCATGGCGACGATCCGCCCTTCCTGGCGCAGCCGCGTCACCACCTGCGCCTTGTTCTCCGGCAGCACCTCTGCTTCCACCTCGTCGATGCCCAGGCGCCGGGCCACCGCCTCGGCGGTCGTCCGATTGTCGCCGGTGAGCATGACGACGCGGACCCCGGCGGCCCGGAGCGCCGCCAAGGCCACGGGGGTGGTCGCCTTGACCGGGTCGGCGATGGCGATGAGGCCGCCGATGCGCCCGTCCATTGCAACGAAGATCACGGTGGCACCATCGGCGCGTAGCGCCTCGGCCTCGGCCGACAGGGGGGAGAGGTCCACGCCTTCCTCGCCCATGATGCGGTGGCTGCCGATGACGAGCTTTTGGCCGTCCACCGTGCCAGTCACGCCCTTGCCCACCGGGCTGTCGAAATCCTGGGCCTCGCCGAGAGGCAGGGCGCGCTCCTCCGCCGCGGCGACGATGGCCGCCGCGAGCGGGTGCTCGCTCGCCCGCTCGAGCGTCGCCGCAAGCCGCAGGAGCGCGTCCTCTTCCAAGGCGCCGGCCGTCTTCAGCGCGACCACCTTCGGCTTGCCTTCCGTCAGGGTGCCGGTCTTGTCCACCACCAGCGTGTCCACCTTCTCGAACCGCTCCAGCGCCTCGGCATTCTTGATGAGCACGCCCATGGATGCGCCGCGACCGACGCCCACCATGATGGACATGGGCGTCGCCAGCCCGAGCGCACAGGGGCAGGCGATGATGAGCACCGCCACGGCGGCGATCAGCCCGTGGGCGAAGCGCGGCTCCGGCCCAAAGATGCCCCACGCCGCAAAGGCAAGGACCGCGATGGCGATCACCACCGGCACGAACCAGCCGGATACCTCGTCGGCGAGGCGCTGGATCGGCGCGCGCGAGCGTTGCGCCTCGGCCACCATGTGGACGATCTGCGCCAGCATGGTGTCCCGCCCCACCTTGCCGGCGCGCATGACGAAGCCGCCGCTCTGGTTGAGCGTGCCGCCGATGACCTTCGCGCCGACGTCCTTGGTGACTGGCATGGATTCGCCGGTGATCATGGATTCGTCCACCGAGGAGCGGCCCTCGACCAGCTTGCCATCCACCGGCACCTTCTCGCCTGGCCGCACGCGCAGGCGGTCGCCCACCACGACCGCCTCCAGCGCCACGTCTCGTCGCTGCCGTCGTCACGCACGCGCCGGGCGCCTCTTTGGGGGCGAGGTCGAGCAAGGCGCGGATGGCGCCGCCGGTCTGCTCGCGGGCGCGCAGCTCCAGCACCTGGCCGAGCAGGACCAGCACTGTGATGACGGCAGCGGCCTCGAAATAGATGGCAACCGATCCGTCGGCGGCGCGGAAGGTCGCGGGGAAGATCTGCGGCGCGAAGGTCGCCACCACGCTGTAGGCCCACGCCACGCCCGTGCCCATGGCGATCAGCGTGAACATGTTGAGGCGGCGGGTGACCAGCGACTGCCAGGCGCGGGTGAAGAACGGCCATCCCGCCCACAGCACCACCGGTGTTGCCAACACGAGCTGGGTCCAGTTGGACGCTTGCGCGCCGAGCAGCATGTGGAGATTGGTGAGGTGCCCGCCCATCTCCAGGGCCAGCACCGGCAGCGCCAGCGCAAGGCCGATCCAGAAGCGGCGCGTCATGTCCACGAGCTCGGCGCTGGGACCGGTTTTGCCTGTCGCCACCTCGGGCTCCAGCGTCATGCCGCAGATGGGGCAGTTGCCCGGTCCCAGCTGACGGATCTGCGGGTGCATGGGGCAGGTGTAGATCACGCCTTGAGGCTGACCCTTCGCTGCGGGCGGCGTTTCCGCCGCACCGGCGGTATAGGCAGAAGGGTTTGCGTCGAATTTGTCGTGGCATTTTGCCGAGCAGAAGAAATAGCTCTTGCCGCCGTAGTCCGACCGGAACCCGGCGGTGGCCGGGTTCACCTCCATGCCGCAGACGGGATCCTTGACCATTTCCGTGGGCGCGATCCCGGCGCCTTCGGGCGGGTGAACTGCATGGTCGTGGTGGTGATGGTGGCCGGCGTGCGTGTCGTGCTCAGTCATGAGGGCGGTCTCCGGAGCGAGGGGCTGTCGCGGATGAAATTCCGATACGGGGAAAAAGGCGGGGACGCGGCTGGCATAATCATCCCACGTCGGCCCGAACTCAGTGCGGGCTGCGGCTTCTTCCTGCCGTGCGAGCCGCACATAGACCGAGACGAGAATGGGGAACATGGCGAGCGTGACCAGCGTCGGCCATTGCAGCAGGAAGCCGAACATGATGACGACGAAAGCGGCGTACTGGGGATGCCGCACGCGGGAATAGGGACCTTCGGTCGCGAGGCGGTGATCGCGCTGGGCCGCATAAAGCACGTTCCAGCTCGCGACGAGCAGCCAGAAGCCGCCGAAGATCAGAATATTGCTGAAGATGTGGAACGGCCCGAAATGGGGGTTCACGCGCCATCCGAACAGGGTCTCCAGCAGATGGCCGGCGTCGTGGGACCAGAAATCGACACCGGGAAACTGCCGGCCGAGCCATCCCGACAGGAGATAGATGGTCAGCGGAAAGCCGTACATCTCGGTGAACAGGGCAAGGATGAAGGCCGAGAACGCCCCGAGCGTGCGCCAGTCCCGCGGTGTCTGCAGCCGGGTGAAGCTTGCCGCAAACAGGATGAAGACCGCCGAGTTGATGATCACGAGGCCCCACAGGCCATAAGCGGAGGTCTCGGTCATCGGTTGCCCCCATCGGGACCCGGCGGCCGTTCGCCTGGCTGGTGTCCCGCATGATGGCCGTGGCCGTGATGCATGAACATGTGCATCAGCGGGCAGGCGAGCAGCAGGAGGAAGGGCAGATACCCCAGCGCATGGACGCGGTGCTCCGAGAACAAAAGAAAGGCCACCGCGAGAAGAAAGCCGATGGCGACGATGCCGCCGGGCGAGCGCCAGAAGCTTCGGTGCGGGGCGCGCGTGCCGGTGTCATTGCCGGGCCGCGGCATATGGCCGGTGTCGTCATGCAAGGACATTTGGTCCTCCTCCACCTGAGCGAAGCAGGCCGGCTGCGATCGCCGACCCGCCAGCGAGGTTCGACGCTCACATGGGGCCCATTCCACCCGGCATCATGAGCTGGTCCGCCGTGCGCTTCTGCGCTTCGTCGAACGACGCGTAGAGCGGCCCGAGCGCGGCCTTGAGGCGGCGCACCGCTTCGAGGCGGGCGACGAGCATGCGCTCGTGACCGTCGATCCGCTGCGGCAGGGTCGGCGCCGAGCCGCCCTGCGCGGCCATCATCATCTCCTGCATGTCACCCATCATGGCGCGATTGGCCTTGAGCGCTTCCGTGAATGCGCTCCACAGGGGCTGCTGCGCCTCAGTGATCTTCAGTTCGGCCTTCAGGAAGGCGATGCGCCCTGCGATGCGGTCGGGGTCCATCATCTGGCTCATCCCCATGCCGGCCCCTGCGTTTCCGCCGCCCATCATGCCCATGCCACCCTGGCCCATCATCCCCATCATGCCCGGCCCCATCATGCCTTGAGGGCCACCTGGCGTCGGCGTGGCCTGAGATGGCTGCGGTGCCGGCGCGGCAGCCTGGGGCGCAGCAGGCTGGGCCTCCGGCGGATGGTGCGCGTCCTCGGCGAAGCCCGGCGTCGAGAGCAGCAGCGCGCCGGCGAGCATCAGATTGCGAAACGTCGTCATAGTCAGTTCTCTCCTATCGCTGCGGTCCGGCTGATGCCGGCCGCCTGGAAATCCAAACCGCTCCGTGTATCCTGTGGCCCTGTGCCCTCACTCCTGTGCTGTGGGTCCGCACCGGCTGGGTGGGCACTGCCCACGCCGTCATAGAGACTGTCGAAGAGGCGCTCCCACAGGGCGTCCCGCAGGCGCCGGCCCTGCTCGATCCCCTCGGCGACGCGCGAGACGACGTGCTCCTCCTCGACCTTGAAGGGGTTGTCCGCTGCGGCCGGATGCCGGTCGGCGGCGACCTGCTCCGCGAGCCATCGGACATCGCGCATCCAGGGCATAAAGCCTTCCGACAACAGGTAGCGGCTGGTGCGCATTGGGTGCAGCGTCTCAAGCATCGCCGCCGACCAGGGCGTCGTCAGCGCCCGTACCCAGGGGCTGACGAACGTGCGGTAGAAGGCTTCGTTGCGCTCCGACAGGTCGCGCACGCGCTCGAAGGCAGGGTCCTGCCGGGCGAAGCGGATGTCGGACACCTCGCGCGCCTCGAAGCGGACCTGATAGGCGCCCTCACGGCAATCGGGATCGCCGGACGGATTGTCGATCTTCATCTCGTAGAGGCCGGGCGGGAGCGTCTCGATCCGCGGCAGGCTCTCGAGGATGGCCCGATGCTCCAGCCGCGCAACCTTTGCGGAAACGAAGATGCCGAGGTGACCCACATGGCGGTTGATGAGATAGACGATGCGCTGGCCCGCCGCCTTGAGATCTTCCGTATCCTGGTACACGATCGGTAACCAGCCGAGCGCCTGATGGGGCGGCGTGATGTTGTCGCCATAGGATGCGAAGATCACGAGCGGGTTGCGGATGCGCCTGAGATCCGCATGGCACCCTTCGCAGATCCGGACGCGGCCCTGCTCCAGCCTGTTGCCGACGAAGAAGTTCTCCACGATGGCGAGGATCTCCTCGCGGCTCAGGAAGTAATAGCCGCCCCACCAGCGCTCGAAGGCGAGGAACCGCTCCCGCTCAGTATCCATGTGGGCATAGAGGTTCGCGTACTTCTCCCATACCGCCTCGGGCTTCAGCCCCTCGAAGTTCTGCACCAGAAAGGCGCCGTCGAAGCGTCCGTCCCCGAGGTCGGCGAGAAGGTGTGTCAACCACGCCCCGCCCTCGAAGCCGGCGGCGATGCGCATGGGGTTGATGCCGGTCTCGCCGGCCCAGTAGGACAGAGGGGTCCCGTTCAGCACGGCCGGTCCGGCCAGCCCCGCGCAGTTCGCGGCGAGCAGCGTCACCGCCCAGCCGGCCTGGCAGTTCCCATAGAGCACAGGCGCGGCGCCGGAATGTCGCCATGACACCTCCTCGACGAACCGCCGCAGCACGTGAAGCACGTCGGCGAGCGTCTGCCCCGCGGCGGGCTCTGGATAGAAGGTGACGAAATAGACGGGGTGCCCCTGGTGCAGGGCGATGCCGACCTCGGAGTCCTGCTTGAAGCCACCGATGCCGGGGCCGTGGCCGGCGCGCGGGTCGAGGATCACCACGGGCGGCTTGGCCGCGTCCAGACAATCTTCCAGGCACTCGTCCCCCACGCGGGTCACGCGCAGGAGGGCATAGTTTGCCGGACGCTCGAGCCGGCGGGCATCGAGCAGGACCTCATAGTCGAAGTCGAGCAGAGCCGGCTTACCGGCGCGCTCGTGCGCCAGCATGTTGTCGGCCCGCTGGCGCAGCGTGTCCCAGAACAGGATCCAGCGCTCGGCCACGTCCCTGCCATAGGACAAGAAATCGCGAGCGAACGTTCCGGGATCGCTGGAGAAGGCGCTCCCTTGGGCATTTCGGGTTTGCCGCGGGGTTCCGGTGCCAGTCGGTCCGGATTGTCCAAGCGCAGCCGTGCCGGCCATAGGCTCGGCAAGCGTGTCGCGACCATACATGGAAAGGTCCTCGTTTCGCCATCGGCACGAGGCCGACGCTGATTTCGGGGGCATCTTGCGGCACGTCGACGCGCCGGCGCCCTCAACGGGCGCTGCTTCGCGCGTCCGCCTCACGCCTGAAATGCGTTGAGACCGGTATCAGCTCTGGAAACGCGGGGGATCGAGGCCGGGCAAGACCGCCAAGCCGTCCGCGGCCTGGTTGGCGAGATCAAAGGGCTCTCGAACAAAGGTCAGATCCAGAACGTGCAGGCTCGCGCCGTCGGCCACGGGCACATAGACACTGCAGGAGACGCTGCAGCACTTTCCGTGTTCAGCGGGTTGGGTCGGCTCGTCCGGATGATGATCTGCGGGATCAAGCGAGGCGATCTGGTACGGATGATCCGCCGCAGCTGCGTATGCCGAATCCTCGTCATGGCACGGCGCGGAATAGGCGCTCGCGATGGGTCCGAACAGCATGGCCATTGCCACCAGGATCGCTGGCAGCACCTTCACCCACCCCGCTGCCGACCTGAGCCTGATCATATGCCTCATCGCCTCACCGGCGAACTATGCCTCATCATAGGTGCGCATGAAAGGACCGCCTTGAGCAGGATCAACGCGGGCGCCGACGAGGTCACCTGTTGCACGTGCTGTTCGGCGAGATCATCACGCTGAACACGCTGGGACTGGGCCTGGAGGTGCCGATGTTGGCGTCGATCCGGCCAGCGTCCCTGATCCTCACCCTTGCCGCGCTCAACGCCGTGTTCCGCTTCCACCTCGGCGTGATGACGATTTTGGCAGGCTGTTCAGTGCTCGGACTGCTCTATGGGCTTGCGGGCGGTATCGGGTGAGCCATGAATAATGGCTCTGTTCGACTTGGCGCGTCGACGGACGGATGCCGAACGGGGATGATGGCGGCCTCCGCAACCTCACAGAAGACCGGCCCGATCCTCTTCGGCTTCACGTCCCCCGTTCCGGGCCGCTCCGTGCACTTCCGCCGCGACGGGTAGGACCAGATAAGATAGCTCCCATCATGCGCTGGTCCGCGACCGACCACGTGGCGTCGTCTCGTCTCAAGTAATCGCGATCGACCGCCGCTTGGGCCTCTGCCACAATCCGGACGGCGCCACCGATCCGCATCCTCGGACAGCATGGATGGCAAGGCTCTTTCGGCTCCGGCCCTGCCGAATGACATGGAGCGTGCTCAGATCTGCGCAAGGTCCCAACTGGACGCGCTGGCCGCGACCCGCAACAGCGTCGTGACGCCGATGGCAATAGCGCCGATGATCGAGAAGACGATCTGCCACGTCTCGGACGGCATGGCGAGCTTCGCGATGCCATGCGTGGCGTGATAGCCGACGATGACGGCCGGGATGACGAAGGCGAGCGCAAAGAGGAGCCGCGCCCACATCGGACGAACGACCGCGAACAGAACCTGGCCGATGCCGAGCGTGATGCCCCCGGCGATCAGGCCAACGACGATCGCACCGAGCCAGCCCGCGCCGGTTTGGTGTGCCCAAGTGCCGGCGCTGACAGCGGCGAAGAACGGCAGCGCGAAGACCGCGAGCGTAAACAGCAGCCAGCAGAATAACGCGATGGCGGCGAGACCAAGCAGGATGCCGAGGAAAATCATGGTGGTATCTCCATAAGGAAAGCTCTGACGGTTGCGCCTTCCACCACCACCACCGCGGCGCGATCACCAGCATAGCAAGGGAAAAAGCCGCCGGAATCCCTGCAATGGGGATGCTCGGGACTTCCGCGCTCCCTCCGCTATCTGGCGAAGGGATCAATCTCCCAGACGATCTGGGAGGCATCGCCGTCGAATTCGTCGGCCGGCACGACCGAGAGGCTGCCGTCGCCGGCGCGAAAGATCACGATGACGACCATCAGGGTCTTGGCAAGGCTGAGGGCGAAGGCCTGCGCATCGGTAGAGGACATGGGGTCCGGCTCCTGCTCGAAGCGGAGGACCATCCCCCGCTGACAGGCGCCCGATTGGTCCGGCCGATGGCCGCAATCACCGCGACGGCGAAGCGGAGCGGCGGCACGCGGTGCGTAGCCGACCCCTTGCGGGTTGATGGCGTCAGGCCCTCGGCCGGACCAAGGATCAGCGCAAAAAAGCGGGGGTGGATGGTCGCTCGAAGATCGGCAGGTGCGGCCGTCTCCCTGCATAAGCTGACTCTGGAGGCTTTGTTCAGCTACACGTCTGATGAGTACAGGTCCTGCTCGTCAGTCCGGTGAAAATCGATAATGGAGCCAGCACTTTCATGAGAAACGTTCAGGGCTCGTGAAATTCGATTCCGATGGTCGAGAAGGGGGCAGCGCTCATGCGCCGCCTGACCCGAACCGATAGACCGGGATGCCGAGCTTGCGGGCCTTGTCGGCGAGGTTGTCCTGGATGCCCGTGCCGGGGAAGATAATGACCCCGATGGGCATGACCGAGAGCATCTGGTCGTTGCGCTTGAAGGGGGCGGCCTTGGCGTGCCGTGTCCAGTCGGGCTTGAACGCGACCTGCGGCACCTTACGGGCATCGGCCCAGCAGGCGGCGATCCTCTCGGCACCCTTGGGCGAGCCACCGTGCAGCAGCACCATGTCAGGGTGCTTCGCGCGGACCTGATCGAGCTTCGCCCAGATGTGCGTGTGGTCCATCGTGTCGCCGCCGGAAAAGGCGATCTTCGGACCTGTGGGCATCATCACCTCGGTCTCAGCCCGCCTGCGGGCGGCGAGGAAATCGCGGCTGTCGATGAGGGCTGCGGTGAGGTGCCGATGGTTCACCAGGGATCCGGAGCGCGGGCGCCAGGCTGAGCCGGTGTGCCGTTCGAAGGCATCGGCAGCCTCGTCGCGCATCAGCTCGAAGGTGTTGCGGCGTTCCATGAGGCTCTGGCCCTCGGCGATGAGTCGCTCCAGCTCCGCCGAGCGCACCTCGCTGCCGTCCTGTTCCTGCTGGCTGCGGCGCTGGCCTTGCTCGTTGTCGTCAAGGGTGCCCGAGATACGGCCGGCGGCACGGTGGAAGAGATGGACGGTCGACCACAGGAGATCGGGAAGGTCCGGCTCGAGGCGAGTGTCTTGCAGCGTCGCGATGAGGGCATCGAAGATGTCGGCAATTGCGCCGGTGATGCGGTCGGCATCGGGAAGCGGCCGCGGATCCGTTTCGTCGTCCGAGGGACGGTAGCCATAGAGCTGAAGTTCCTGCAGCAGGTGATCGGTGGGAGAGGAAGCGTGGCGGGGTCCGTCGTGCTCGGTGCTCATGGGAGGCTCCGTCGGTTGGACCGCAGCCTTGCGGCCTTCATGGCGACGAAGCCGGCGGGCGGGTCGGACCTGCACCCCGCGGGAAGCGCGGGGCCGGAGCGTGAGCGGAGGATGGCGAAGGCCGGGGATTTTGCTTCGCGATGGAACGCCGCGTGTCGGGGCCCTGCGACGCCTGCGTCGTGGGGAAACACCGGCGACGGAAAATCACCGGCCGGAGCCATTGCCGGTCCGGGACGACTGCCGGCCGATCGCCCTCTGGAAGGCCTGGCTGCGGGTTCTCTGTCGGCGGTGGGTATCAGAGCGTGGCGGAAGAGCATTCCCGCTCGCAGCCACTCCAGATCATGGGCTCGTCACGGACAAGCGGGCGACGTCCTCGGGAGCAAGCTGACATCGGAGTTGCGCCCGCAAGGCGTCAACGCCAAAGGCGCGCAGATCTTCGTTGAAGTCGCCAAGCGTCGGCGAGAGCACGATGGCCTCGATCCCGGTGGAGTTCGCTCGTGCAATGAGGCTGTCCCGTGCCCTGTTGCCGGCCGGATCGGTGTCGCGGGCGATGTAGAGCCGCCGTAGCCCGGGTGGAAAGGCGATGGCGGAAAGGTGGGCGGCCGAGAGCGCCGCTGCCGTCGGGAGGCTTGGCAACACGCCGCGGAGGGAAAGGATCGTCTCGATGCCCTCTCCGGCAGCCATCACGTCATCAACTCGGCCGAAGCGAACGGCATGCTCCAGCAGGTGACCTATGGCCCGCCGGGGCGTGGCGATTGCCGCCTTGTCCGATCCGTCCGGAGCGAGCCACGTCCGGTGGATGCCCATGATCCGTCCCCTGAGGTCGGTGACGGCAGCGATCATGGCCGGCAGGGGTTGAATGGGCCCGTGCGCAGCCGGGCGATAGAAGCAGCGAGGATGAAAGCGCAAGCTTCCGGTTTCGTGCAAAGCCGAGATGCCGCGGGTCCGCAGATACGCCTCTACGATTGTGCCCGAAATCGGCTCTGCAGCGGCGAACAGCCGTCGTGCCGAGATGACCGGATCACGTGAGGAACATTGCTTTCCGCCATGAGGAGCTTCCGCGTCTGGTGAGATTGGTGGAAGGCGCAGAAATGCTTGAGCCTCTGCGACCACATCGGTGAAGTTGAGCAGGCCCCGGCTTTCGCGGATCACGTCGAGGAGGTCGCCGTGCTCGCCCGTGGCAGCGTCGGTCCATTTTCCGGCTGGGCCCTTCGCGGTGTCCGTCAGCCGCACGAACATGGAGCGGCCGGGAGAGTTGCGAACATCGCCGACCTGCCAATAGTGCCCCTGCCGTCGGCCCGCGGAGAGATAATGGCGGCAGACTGCCTCCGCCTGCCGCCCCAACTGCCGGGCCAGATCATGGGTCACATCCGTCATGGGGACGCTCCAAGAAAATGGCCCGCCGTCCGGGCCATGCGATAGGGGGGATCGCGGAGCCACAGACGGCGGGCCAGGTTGCCCGGGGAGGATTATTCGGCAGCGATCGAGGAGGAGATCGCTTCGGGCTCCTCAGTGTCGGCGAGGTCTTCGCTGTCGGCCATGGCCGTTTCGCCGTCGGTCTCCGCCGTTTCCTCGCCGACGGTGTCCAAGGGCTGGGTCCGCAGCGCCTCCGGGAGCCAGCCGCTGTCGGCGAGGAGGGTCTCGGCCTCCCGGGCCATGTCGCCCTTCTTGAGGTGGGCGATCCGCTCGGCCGGGCGCTCCCCCTTGGCCTCGGTCACCGCCTGCAGGATGCGGGCCTTGGTGACCCTGCCGAGGAAGGTGTCCACCGTGGGCTTCCATCCGACGGCTGCCATGTCGAGCGACACCGCCTGCGCCAGCCTATCGGCATGGGCGAAGGCGCGGGGACGGCGGTTCCAGGCCTCATGCACCGCATTGACCGAGAGGCTCACCACATGGGCGAACAGTGCGGCCCGGCTGTCGTGGTCCCACCCGCTCAAGGTGTCCCAGAGCGTGCCCGGCTCCTTCGGCAGAGCCTTGGCCCAGCTCTCATGCCGGACACGAATGGACTCGGCGGAGACGC
>NZ_JBNFNU010000016.1:0-25788 GCF_057364445.1 Xanthobacter sp. BG11Y11_SDJG | reverse complement strand
CAAGGCCGAGATTGTTTTTTGGGGTTGTTGCCCCATTCGGAGGGGCACGCGGGCGCGGGTGCGTTCCTCCAGCGCGGCCTCATAGGCGCGCACCGGCCGCCTCCAAGCGCGTCGTGCCGCTCTCGCGGCTGCCGAGGGTGAAGAGCGCAGCGCCGAGATTGTTTTGGGCCGCTGCCCAATCGAGGGGAACGCGGTCGCGGGTGCGCTCCTCCAGCGCGGCCTCATAGGCGCGCACGGCCTTCTCCAGGCGGGCGGTGCCGCTTTCGCGTTTGCCGAGGTTGGAGAGCGCAACGCCGAGGTTATTCTGGGCCAGCGCCCAATCGAGAGGCGCGCGGGCGCGGGTGCATTCCTCCAGCGCGGCCTCGTAGGCGCGGACGGCCTCCTCCAAGCGGGCGGTGCCGCTCTCGCGTTCGCCCAGGGTCGAGAGTCCGTTGCCGAGATGGTTCAGAGCGGCGCCGCGCTGGCCCTGGTCCCTGGCGCGGGCGTGCGCTTCCCGGGCGAGAACGATCGCCACCTCCAATGCGGCGTTGATCCCCGCATCCCTGCCCCTCTCATAATAGTCATCCTGAGCTTGGATGATCGCTTCGAACCGCGCCTGCGGCTGCTGCTGCTCCAGTTCCACCGCCTCCACCAGCAGCCGGGCGGTTTCCTGCCAGTCGAGACGGGTGAAGGTGGCATCGGCGCGGGCGCGCTTGGTCTTGGCCAGTTCGGCGCGGCGCAGGGCGATCTCGGCGGCCACCTCCTGATGGTGGGCGAGGAGACGGGCCAGGGTGGCCGCCTCCTTTTCGTCGATCTGCGCCAGGAGGCGTTCCGCCGTCTCCACGTCCCCGGCGGCGTGCGCTTCGGCGGCCTTGGCGCGCAACGGCCCGATCTCCGGCGAGAGGTTGCGGGAGCCCCCCTCCAGCTCGACGATGCGGCGGCCGAGGTCGTCCCAGCGCCGGGCGATCTCGAACAGGGTGGCGACCATCTGGTCGGGCGCCACGTCCCGGCCGACGATGGTCTGAAGGAAGCCGAGCACGGTGGATTGCGTGCTCGCGAACCGCGCCTGCGCCTCGCCGAGGGCGAGAGCCAGCGCCTCCTTCTCCCGCTGGGTGAGGTCCAGTTGCGCGGTCAGCTGCTCCACACCGGCGAGGATGGCGGACGCCTTCTGCTGCACCGCCCCGAGCAAATGCTCGATCGCCCCCAGCCGCGCCGCGCCGATCGTCTCCAGCGCCGCATCTTGCCGTCGCAGGCGGCGGCCAGCCGCTTGATGTCCACCAGCTCCGCGGCGAGGAAGATGGCGCGAAAGCGCACATTGACCTTCAGCTCCTCGTTCACGAACAGAGCGAAATCGTCGTACCAGCCGGCGCGGCCGGCGCCCCGGAACAGCACGGCGAAGGCCTCAGGCGGGGCGGCGCCGCAGGCGGCTTCGATCTCCGCGAGCGCCCGGTCCTCCGCCCGCGCCCGCCGGTTCTCCGCCGCCGCGGCAAATCCTTCCACCGCGCTCGGATGCACCATCTCGTCCAGCACGTGGCGCACGTCCTCGGCGCTCACTTGCTCATGGTCGAGGGCGCTCTTGCGCAGCACCTGCTGGCGCTCGTCGAGCCAGGCGATGAGGCTAGCGTGGAAGGCGCCGTCGTCCGCGGCCTTCTCCCTCTCCGGCCGGTCCTTCAGCACCCGTCCATAGGCGTCCGCCACCCGGCGGACCGCGGCGAGATGGGCGGCCCTGATGCCGCGCACCAGATCATGATTTTCGGGCAGCGGAAGGCGCCCCGCCATGCGCGCGCGGACCGCCAGCATCTCGTCGGACAGGCGGGTGCCCAGCAGCGTGCCCGCGCCAGTCTGCAGCGCGTCCCCAACGGTCGCCCCGACGATGCCCAGCAGCCCCGCGACTTCAATCATCATCGCGCTCCCCGGCGGCGATGGTGGTGCAAGTCGCCGTACGCGTCCAGCGGTATGCGGCTCTAGCCGAACCGTCCGGTGAGATAGCGCTTGGTGCGGCCTTCCTGCGGCTTGGTGAAGAGGTCGTTGGTGGTGGCGAATTCCACCATCTCGCCGAGATACATGAAGCCCGTATGGTCGGAGACGCGGGCCGCCTGCTGGAGATTGTGGGTGACGATCACCAGCGTGTAATGCTGCTTCAGCTCCGCCATGGTCTCCTCGATCCGGGCGGTGGTGATGGGGTCGAGCGCCGAGCAGGGCTCGTCCAGAAGGATCACCTCGGGCTTCACGGCGATGGTCCGGGCGATGCACAGGCGCTGCTGCTGGCCGCCGGACAGGCCGAGGCCGCTCTGGGGGAGGATGTCCTTCACCTCTTCCCACAGCGCCGCCTGGCGCAGCGCGTGTTCGACCCGCTGGTCGAGTTCGGCCTTGGTGGGTTCCTTCACCTCGTTGATGCGAATGCCCAGCGCCACATTGTCGTAGATGGACATGGGGAAGGGCGTCGGCTTCTGGAACACCATGCCCACCCGCGCCCGCAGAACCGCGGGATCGAGGGCGAAGATGTCCTGCCCGTCCATCAGCACGTCGCCCTCCACCCGCTGGTCGGGATAGAGCGCATACATGCGGTTGAAGATGCGCAGCAGCGTGGACTTGCCGCAGCCGGACGGGCCGATGAAGGCGGTGATGGCATTGGCGCGGATCGACACGCTCACGTCGCGCAGCGCCTGCTGCCGGCCATAGGAGAAATTGACGTGGCGCGCCTCGATCTTGATGGGCGGCGGCGCGCTGGTCTTGGTGAGACTGCGCGGCACCATCAGGCCGCCGGGCGGGGAGGCCTCGCCGGCCTCCGCCGGAATGTGCATGGACATGATGTGCGGCTCCCTTCGTTCCCTTCCGGGAAACTAGGGGCAGACGGCATCGGTTTCCTTGCGGGAAGTCAGAGGGCGGAAGTTTCGATCCGCCGGCTAAGGAGCCGCGAGGCCTTGCAGGGCGGCACGGGGCCGTGCCGGCGCGCTCAGTTCTGGCCCTAGGCCTGGGCTTGGGCCTGCGCCTTGGGCGGGTTGCGGCCGTCGAAGGCGATCACATGCTCGCGGATGTCGCCGCCGACGCTGCGCAGCGGGGCCACGCCCACCGCGTCGAGGCCAACCGCCAGGCGCACATAGTCCTCGGTCGGGCAGAGGTTGCGCCCGCAATCGAAGGCGACCCAGCCGATGGAGGGCACGTGGGCCTCGGCCCAGTGCCGCGCCGCGGCCTCGCCGTCCACCGCCAGATAGCCGGAGATGTGGCGCGCCGGCACGCCACAGATGCGCGCCGCGGCGGTGAAGAGATGGGCGATGCCGCCCGAGCAGGCGGCGGCCTTCTCAAGTGCCGCCTCGGCGGTGAGCGGATCGCCCATGGCGGGGCCGTCCTCGTCCTTCACCGCGCCGTGGACGCGCTCCATCAGGGCATGGAGGAAGGCGAGCGGGTCCTCGGGCTGCGCGCGCACCTCGGCCGCGAATTCGACGACGCGCTCGGACGGGTGGGTCAGGTCGGTCTGGCGCAGATAGAGCGAGGGCGGGAAGCGCTCCACCGTGCCGCGGATGATGCCGGTGGTGTCCTGGGTCTCCACCTCGCCCTCGGCGGCGATGGTGAAAGACGTGACCGGCCCGTCGATGGTGAAGGCGTGGCAGAGATTGCCGAACGCGTCCTCCTGGGGATGGAAGCGGGTATCGCTGTCGAGGTCGAGCGTCCAGCGCTGCACATATTGACCCTCGTGCCCGCGCGGCGTGAGCCGGACGATGGCGGAGGCGTTGCGGGCGGCGGGCTCGAATGTCTGGGTGATCTCGTGGCGGATGCGCACGCGCATGGCAGTCCTCGCCGGCTGTAGTCTCGGGTGGCCCTCGCCTCAGGTCAGATACTGCTCGGTGATTTCCGCCCCGAGCTTGTTGTTGTCGGAGATGAACTCCGAGATGAACTCGTGCAGCCCCGACTGGAAGATGTCCTCGATGGAGCGGTTGGAGAGCCGCGCCAGCATGGAACGCGCCAGCCGCTGGGAGGGTCCCTGCCGGCCATAAGCGGAAGCGATGTCGTCGAGGTTGCGCGCCAGGCTGTCATAGCAGGCGGCGAGCGAGCGCGGCATCTGCCGGTTGAGGATCAGCAGGTCCGCCACCAGCCACGGCTTCACGCTGTCGCGATAGACCCAGTGGAAGGCGGTGAGCGCCGACACCGAGCGCAGGATCGAGGCCCACTGGAAATAGTCGAGCGGGCCGCCGATATGCTCCTTCTCCGGCAGCAGCACGTGATACTTCACGTCCAGGATGCGGGCGGTGTTGTCGGCGCGCTCCAATTGGGCGCCGGAGCGGGCGAACCAGTAGCCGTCATTGCGCAGCATGGTGCGGAAGGTGGCGCCGTCGAAGCGCAGCGAGGTCTCTTTCACGAACGCCAGGAAGCGCGAGAGCTCATCGCGGGTGAGCGCGCGGTTGGGGAAGTTGCGCAGCTCGATCCAGGCCGAGTTGATGACGTCCCACATCTCGGAAGTGAGCGCCGTGCGCACCGAGCGGGCGTTGGTGCGCGCCACCTCGAAGCAGTTGCGGATGGAGGACGGGTTTTCCGGCTCGAAGGCGAGGAAGGAGACCACGTGCTCCTCGGTGGCATCCTCCAGCGGCCCGTAGCGGTCGACAAACTGCTCGGCGCAGCCGGCAGTCAGCACCGCCGAACCCCACTCATTGGTCGACCCGCCATAGGTCACAGGCGTGTAGGCGAGGCGCTGCGACACGTCGAGGATGCGCGCCAGACAGTCGGCGCGCTCCACATATCGCGTGAGCCAGTAGAGGTTGTCGGCGGTGCGGGAGAGCATTGCTGGCCTATCGGATAAGGAGGAGAGGCGAGGGCGGTGCGGCGCGGCGTCAGGCGTCCAGGACCCAGGTGTCCTTCGTTCCGCCTCCCTGGCTGGAATTGACCACGAGCGAGCCTTCCTTCATGGCGACGCGGGTGAGGCCGCCCGGCACGATGCGCACCCTGTCGGAGCCGGAGAGGATGAAGGGCCGCAGGTCCACATGGCGCGGCGCGATGCCCTTCTCCACCAAGGTGGGGCAGGTGGAGAGCGCGAGCGTCGGCTGGGCGATGAAGTTCGCCGGGTCCGCCTTCAGCTTGTCGCGGAACTTCTCGATCTGCGCCTTGTCGGCGGCGGGGCCCACCAGCATGCCGTAGCCACCGGAACCGTGGACCTCCTTCACCACCAGCTCGGGCAGGTGGTCGAGGACATACTTCAGGTGGTCCGGCTCGCGGCAGCGCCAGGTGGGCACGTTCGGCAGCAGCGGCTCCTCCGAGAGGTAGAAGCGGATGATGTCCGGCATGTAGGAATAGACCGCCTTGTCGTCGGCGACGCCGGTTCCCACGGCATTGGTGAGGGTGACGTTGCCGGCCTGATAGGCGCTCATGAGGCCCGGCACGCCGAGCACGCTGTCGCGCCGGAAGGCGAGGGGATCGAGGAAGTCGTCATCCAGCCGGCGGTAGATCACGTCCACCCGTTTCGGCCCCTCGGTGGTGCGCATGTAGACCGTTTCGTCCTTCACGAACAGGTCGCGCCCCTCCACAAGGTCCACGCCCAGCTTGTCGGCGAGGAAGGAGTGTTCGTAATAGGCCGAGTTGTAGATGCCCGGGGTGAGGATGGCGACGTTCGGTTCGCTCCCGCCATGGGGCGAGAGCGAGCGCAGGGTGGCCAGCAGGTCGTCGGCATAGTTCTCCACCGGCGCCACCTTGTGCATGGAGAACAGCTCGGGGAACAGCCGCAGCATGATCTCCCGGTTCTCCAGCATGTAGGAGACGCCCGAGGGGGTGCGCGCATTGTCCTCGAGCACGTAGAAATTGTCCGGCCCGGTGCGCACGATGTCGATGCCGGCGATGTGCACGTAGAGGTCGTGCGGCACCCGCTGGCCGTTCATCTCCGGGCGGAAGGCCGGGTTCTGGTACACCAGTTCCTCCGGCACCACGCCGGCCTTCAGGATGTCCCGCTTGGAATAGACGTCGCGGATATAAAGGTTGAGCGCCTTGACCCGCTGCTCCAGGCCCTTCGACAGGCGCGCCCATTCCTCCTTGGTGAGGATGCGTGGGACGATGTCGAAGGGGATCAGGCGTTCCTGGGCGTTCTGCTCGCCATAGACCGCGAAAGTGATGCCGATGCGGCGGAAGATGAACTCCGCCTCCTTGCGGCGGTGGTCCAGCACGTCCTGCGGCACCGAGGCCAGCCACTGCTTGAGCGTCTCGTAGGCCGGCCGGATCGCGCCGTCGGTGCTGGACATCTCGTCGAACGCTTGCCGCATGGGGGCTGACACTCCGGGGGACAGGATCACAAACCATCTCTACAAACATCGTGCCAAAGAAGTGCTAAACGGGGAAGCGGTTGCGCCGCGAAGTTCAAGTTGTCGGCGTGGCGCGAAATTAGGCAGGCATGCGGCGCCTGCCGGGCGAGAGGGCAGGAGGCACGTCATGGGAGAGGCAGACGGCGCGCAATCGGTCACGGCGGCGCTGATCGTGATCGGCGACGAGGTGCTGTCCGGGCGCACCAAGGACAAGAATATCGGCCACATCGCGGAGCGCCTCACCGAAGTGGGAATCGATCTGCGCGAGGTCCGGGTGGTGGCGGACGTAGAGGACGACATCGTCGCCGCCATCAACGCGCTGCGGGCCCGCTTCACCTATGTGTTCACCACCGGCGGCATCGGCCCCACCCACGACGACATCACCGCCGACGCGGTGGCCAAGGCGTTCGGCGTTCCGATCGACGTGGATCCGCGGGCGCGGGCGCTGCTGCTGGAATACATTCCGGAAAAGGACCTCAACGAGGCGCGCCTGCGCATGGCGCGCATCCCGGAAGGCGCCTCGCTGGTGGTGAACGAGGTGTCCAAGGCGCCTGGCTTCCGGATCGAGAACGTGATCGTCATGGCCGGAGTGCCCCGCATCATGCAGGCGATGCTGGAAGCGGTGCTGCCGGAGCTGGAGAAGGGCGTGCCCGTGCTCTCGGAGACCCTGCTGGCCGGAGCCAAGGAGGGCGATATCGCCGCGCCGCTCAAGGCGATCGCGGCGCGCTTCCCCCAGGTCGCGATCGGCTCCTACCCGTTCCGGGACGAGAACGGCGAGCCCAATGCCAATCTGGTGGTTCGCTCCCGCGATCCGCAGATGCTCGCCGCCGCGCGGGACGCGGTGGCGGATATGCTGGCACGGCGGGACTGGGCACGCTAGGTCCGCAGAGGCGGGAGGGTCCGGTTCAGCACGCGAGGCCTGGCACGCGATCCGCGGGCCGCCCGAGGGGCTGCCGGATCAATAGGCCTGCTTGCGCATGACCTCGATGAAGGTCTTCAGGATGATGGTGATGTCGAGCCAGATGGACCAGTTGTTGATGTACCAGAGGTCCATCTCGATGCGGCGTTCCATCAGCTCCAGCTTGGCGGTCTCGCCCCGCAGGCCCGCCACCTGCGCCCAGCCGGTAATGCCGGGCTTCACGTGGTGGCGGAAGGCGTAGCCCGAGATCAGCTTGGAATAGGCATCGTCGTGGGCGATGGCGTGCGGGCGCGGCCCGACGATGGACATGTGGCCGAGGAGCACGTTCACCACCTGCGGCAGCTCGTCGAGGCTGGTGGCGCGCAGCACGCGGCCGATCCGGGTGACGCGCTTGTCGTTCTTCTGCGCCTGGGTGATCTGCGCTCCGTCCTCCATGACCGTCATGGAGCGAAACTTGAAGATGGTGAACTCACGCCCGCCGAAGCCATTTCGCCGCTGGCGGAAGATCACCGGCCCCTTCGAATCGAGCTTGATGAGAAGCGCGATGGTCGCGAACAGGGGCAGCAGGACGGTGAGGGCGAGCGCCGATACCGCGATGTCGAGCGCGCGCTTCTGCGTCAGCTCGACAGGGGAGAGGGGCGCGCGCTGGACCTCGATCGCCACCGAGGTGCCGAACTCCACCCGCGGAGAATTGAGCAGCGGGCTGACCGCGGAATCCGGCAGCAGCTTCACCGGGATGGGAAGTGCCCGCAGGCGCGCGCGCACTTCATTGAGCCGGGTCCGGTCGTTCCACGGCAGCGCCAGAACGATCTCTTCGACCTTGTGCTGCCGGGCAAACTGGAGCGCGCTCTTCAGCGTATCCGCAGCCGTCTCGTGTGACGAATCGGTGGGAAACACGAAGCGGCGGCGCTCCGAAAGACCGAGGCCGAACATCAGATCGTCGGTCGTCAGCTTTGCGATTTCCTTATCGTCGCCGATGACGATGGCCGACCGGCCGGTGACGGCTCCGGCAACGATGCTCCGGCGCAGCCAAAGCGCGTAGAACCAGCGCAGCGAAGGCAGGACGATGAAGCCGAGCACCGCGAAGGTTCCGGTGGCGAGCCGCGAGGTTTCGTTGCCGACCTTGAAGCAGAAGATCACGGTGCCGACGAACAGGACGGCGAAGGTCCAGTTCACCACCGCGGCGCTCACCTCGTCGCTGACGCGGGCGATCTGCCAAGGCTTGTAGAGCCCGCGCGCCTGCGTCGTGAGAACGAAGGCCACGCAGGCGGCAATGCTGATGCCCAGGCCCCGGCCCAAGTCGAACTCCTCGTACCAAGCCTGCGAGAAGAGGAGCGAGACCAGCAAATTCAGACAGACGATCGTCAACACGTCCGCGACCGCGAACATCAGCGCGGTGGACCCATAGCCGATGCGCGACTGCGCCTCGCGGGCGTCAAGCTCGCGCGCCCTCACATGTCCCTCGTGCGCCGACAATGACATCCTGCCTCCGGGCGGTCCGTCAGATGGGGGTGGGCCCCCGCCACTCCCCCGGCATCGTCATGATCTCAGTAGCGAAAGTGTTACCACGTCGACCTGCCGCATGCAAGCGAGTATTGATATATATGAAAGATACCTCCGAGTGTAATCCTATCGTCATCGTTCGCTTTAATCTAAAACAAAAATTGGCTTCAGATAAAATTTTATTTGAATTCTGTGCGAGTCGCTCCGACGAGGCTAAGTCATAATTGGAATTGCGACAGCAAAAAATAGAAAAAATACGTCATAAGAATATGGGTTAGTGTGGGGAGGTCACAGGTTGGTCCGCCGTTGGTCGAACACTGGGCAGTTGTGCACTGCAAAAGCCGGGGTTTGACGCACCTTTGAGCGCCTCGTCCGGGGTTCTAGGAGGTATCAGATAGCTGTAGCGGATCCGCGGCACGGCCGGTCAGGCGTTCGGGAGCGGAGGCCGGGGTGTTGCCGGCGGCCGGCGCCGGCAACCGTTTCCCGTAGAAGGGCGGCAGCCAGTTACCGTAAAAATGGGGACTCGAGATGAAGTTTGGCGTCGGGCAAAGTGTGAGGCGGACCGAAGACGGCCCCCTGATTGTCGGCCGCGGGCGATTCGTGGCCGATCTCGCCGCCCAAGCGGGCGCTTGGGGCGGCGCTGGTGCTGCGGGCGCCTCATGCCAATGCCGGCTTCACGCTGGCGAACGTCGACCAGGTGCGGGCCATGCCCGGCGTGCGGCTCGTCCTGACCGGGGAGGACGTGGCCGGGTGCGGACCGATTCCCGTTGCCGGGACGATCCGGGTGGAGGGCGAGCCGCGCATGTGGACCTCCTCCCGCCCGGTTCTTTGCGCGCAACGCGTGCGTCACGTGGGGGATCCGGTCGCTTTCATCGTCGCCGAGACGCTCGATGCCGCGCGCGATGCCGCCGAAGCGATGGACATCCACTGGACCCCCCAGCCGGCGGTGGCCGATCTTGCTTCCGCCATGGCGGAGGGCGCTCCGCGCGTCTGGGAGGAGCGGGACGGAAACCTGGCCTTCACGGCGTCCATGGGCGATGCCGCCGCGGTCGAGGCCGCGTTCTCGGCGGCGGCCCGGATCGTCCGCATCGATCTGGTCAACAATCGCCTCGTCACCAACTATATGGAGACGCGCGGCGTCCTCGCCGAGCTGGAAGCCGACGGGCGGGTGCGTCTCACCCTGGGCAGCCAAGGCTCCCACGGCATGCGCGATGCGGTGTGCAAGGTGCTGGGCTGGCCGCGCGAGGACTTGCGAGTCGTAACGCCGGACGTGGGCGGCGGCTTCGGAACCAAGGCGTTCCCGTTCAGCGAATATCCTTGGCGGCGCTGGCCGCCCGCCGGCTCGGCCGGCCGGTCGCCTGGATCGGCGACCGCACCGAGCATTTCCTCGCCGACAGCCACGGCCGCGACAACCTGACCACCGCCGAGCTGGCGCTCGACGCCGAGGGGCGCTTCCTGGCGCTGCGGGTGGATACGCTAGCCAATATGGGCGCCTATCTCGGCTATTACGCGCCGTTCATCCCCTGGGTCGGGGCGACCATGCTTCCGGGGGTCTATGACATTCCCGCCGTCCATGCCCGTATCCGCGGGATCCTCACGCATACGGCGCCGGTCGACGCCTATCGCGGCGCGGGCCGTCCAGAAGCGGCCTACGTGATCGAGCGGCTGGTGGACGAGGCGGCGCGGGAAACCGGCATCGGGCCGGTGGACCTGCGTCGGCGCAACTTCATCACGCCCGGGCAGATGCCTTACCTGACCGCCACTGGACGCACCTATGACAGCGGGGACTTCGACCGGCACCTGACACGGGCGCTCGCCCTGTCCGGCTGGGAGACCTTCCCCGCGCGTGCGCAGGCTGCGGCCGCCGAGGGCCTCGCCCGCGGCATCGGCCTCGCCACCTATATCGAGGCGTGCGGCGGCGGCTCGCCGGAGCCCGCCTACCTTACGCTGGATGCGGATGGCGGCGTGACGGTGAAGATCGGCACCCAGAGCAACGGCCAGGGGCACCACACCGCCTATGCGCAGCTTGTGGCCGCCGAGCTTGGGCTGCCGCTCGATCGCGTGCGGGTGCTGCAGGGCGACACGGACGATACGCCTACCGGCAACGGCACGGGCGGCTCGCGCTCGATTCCCGTCGGCGGCGCCGCCGTCGGATGGGGCGGCGCGCCTGCTGGGCGACAAGCTCCGTGTCCTCGCCGCCGGCGCGCTGGAAGCCGATGCCGCAGACATCACGTTCCGCGACGGCCGGGCGGTGATCGTCGGCACTGATCGCGGGCTCGACCTTTCCGCCATCGCCGCCCTGCCCGACGCGACGCCGGAGGCCCTGGCCGCGACCCATGCCTTCAAGCCGTCCGAGGCGACCTATCCGAACGGAACGCATGTCTGCGAGGTGGAGATCGATCCGGAGACCGGCACGACCCGCATCGTCGGCTACACCGTGGTGGACGATTTCGGCGCGACGCTCAATCCGCTGCTGCTGGAAGGACAGATCCACGGCGGCGTCGTCCAGGGCATCGGCCAGGCGCTGGCCGAGCACACGGTCTACGACGGCGATGGGCAATTGCTCACCGCGAGCTTCATGGACTACGCGCTGCCCCGCGCCGCCGACGTCCCGCCGATCGTGTTCGAGACCGCCAACGTGCCCTGCGCCACCAATCCCCTCGGGGTCAAAGGGGCAGGGGAGGCGGGCACGATCGGCGCCTGCCCCGCGGTGATGAATGCCATGGTGGACGCGCTCGCACGGGCCGGCTGCGCGCCGCGTCTGGATATGCCGGCGCTCCCGCAAACCGTGGCCGCCGCTTTCAGGAGCCGCAATTAGTTTGCTGCGCAGGGGCTTGGCCTCCTGGCGTGGTGGCAAATAGCCGCGCAGGGCCTCGCGAAGGCGTGAGCGTCGCGTCGTTGGGGAAGGCTGGAATTTCTGTAAACAGGTCTGTCCCATCTGTTGCATTCGGAGTTTGAGATGCGATTTGCCCCCGCTGCCGCTCTGTTTCTGGCCAGTCTGGCCGCCGCCAGCCCCGTTGCCGCCCAAAGCGGGCCGATCGGCGAACGCAAGCAGGCCATGAAGGCCATGCAAGATCAGGCGGAGATCGGCGCTGCCATGCTCAAGGGCCAGTCGCCTTACGATTCCGCCAAGGCAACCCTGATTTTCCAGACGTTCGTCGACAAGATGAAGGGCTACGGCACGCTGTTCCCGCCGGGGTCGGACAAGGGCGATACCAAGGCCCAGCCGGCGATCTGGAGCGACCGTGCGGGCTTCGACGCCGCAATTGCCAAGTTTGGCCAGCTGGTGGCTGAGAACGCCCCCAAGGCCGGCACGGCGGACGGGTTCAAGGCCGCCTTCGTGGCCGTCGCCGACGGCTGCCGTTCGTGCCACCAGTCCTTCAAAGCCCGCTGACTCGGCTGACGCCGTAAACGAAAGACGGCCGGGGTCCTTGGGGCTCCGGCCTAAGCTCCGGCCTCATCCGAGCGATGCGATACCCCAGACGACGGCGGCGCTGATCGCCAGCACACAGGCGGCCAGGAACGGCGAAGCCATGCGCGGGGCCGCGACCGATGCCGGCAGGCGTTTCCAGCCGACGATCATGGGGCCGACGAGGTTCTGCCGCGCGACCGCCGCATAGGCCAGGACCGCCGCCACGTGGAGGCCAACCGCCACGAGGATCACGTCGAAGCAGAAGCTGTGCCATGACGTAAGGGCCTCGCTGGTGGCGCCGTCCACCAGATGCGCCAGGGGCCCTTCGACGATGAGCCCGTCGGACGCGAACAGGCCGGTGCCGGCCTGGAATAGCAGCAGGCAGATCAAAGCCAGAACCATCAGCGCGCCGGCGGGATTGTGCCCGGTTTTGGGCGCCTCCGGCCTCCGGGTCAGGCTCGCGAGATGGCGCAGCGCGGCGCCGGGCCCGCGCACGAATCGGGCGAACCGGGCCGTGTCGCTGCCGATGATGCCCCAGACGATTCGGAACAGCAGCAAGGTCAGGACCGCATAGCCCGACAGGAAGTGCCAATCGATCTTGCCCATGCGCGCGCTGGCATAGGAGAACGCCACGAGCGCCACCAGGCTCCAGTGGAACAGCCGTGTCGGGGCGTCCCAGACATAGACCTTGCGCTCTGTGCGCAGGTCGTGACGCGTGATGTCGTCCATGCTTCAGAGCCTCGTCTTTGCGTCCTCCCGTGTCGCCGCTGGGGCGGTCGACAGAGCCTCGGGGGCGGGCCTGAACCCTCGGCGCAGATAGTGCCGGCCGGCGAATGGGCAAGTCGAGGGTGGCACTTGGTCGCTGAAAACGTGCTGCGGCGCAATAGGTTCAGCTCTACCGACCAGCTTGATCGGGGCCGGAGCAAGAGCCGAGGGCAGGGGGGCGGAATCGGGTCGGTACAAAGGGACCGCCCCGGATCGCTTGAAAATGCTCAATTTTGCCGAGAGAAATGGGGGTCCCGGGATTGCGCCGGTGCGGGGTCTGTGGTAGCTTCCAATCAACTCGAATAGAGGAGCGGCTCATGCCCACCAACGCTCGTCGCCTTTTTTGCGCTGCCGCATTTGCTTCGGCGTTGATGGCAGCTCCGGCCGCTGAAGCCAGTCTGCTTCAGCGTATCCAGTTTCTGCAGTCAAACTCTACGCCGTTCGTTGGCTCGAATTACGCAGCGAACTCTCAGGGCCGCGCCTGGATCGGCCCGGGCAAGCGGACGGTGCTTGCCTACAAGGCCTACGCCTACGATCGCTATCTCAGCAGGGTCCTGCGCCGGCCGGTCAGTGCCTTTTGCCGGTTCTTCTGCTGACGCGCAGTCGTGTCGGAGTGTTTGCGCCCTCGGTCGCCTTTGCTTGAGCAAAAACGCGTCCGGGGGGCGTTCATTTTGATCCGCATGCTCGATTGGTCCGGTGGCGTTCGTGTGTCCCGATTGCCCGGCAGATGTTGATCTGATTTGCTCCGCGTGAGTAGGTGCCATTGTATTCTGCTGTAGCCTCGGTGGCGCGTGCGCAGCGGCCGAGGTGATGGCACGCCGCGCGGTGAGGTCAGGAAGGTGGGAATTCCGCTATGTTGCGCGTCAATTCGGGTTCCAGAGTAGCGGCCGACGCGGATTTCAGCGGCCAACAGGTGATTTCAAATTTGTTGTCGGTCGTTCGTCGGCGCAAGTGGCTTGTTGCCGCCATTGCTGCCACGGTCGCCGGCCTGTCCGCGGTCTATGCTGTCTTGGCGACCCCTCAATTCATTGCCGAAGGCCAGCTTCTGATCGACACGCAGCAGGCGCGGACCATCGATTTCTCGGAAGGGGGCGCAATTACGGCTGACGCCGGCATGATCGATAGCCAGGTCGAGATCCTGAAGTCTGAACGCATCATCAAGGCCGTTATCAAGGAACTGAAACTCGTGGAGGCCATGAAGGAGCGCCTCGCCGCCCAAGAGGCGAGCGATGGCGTGCCGGACTTTCTGAAGGCCATTGTTCCTTTCTTTTTCAGCGGCCTCAGCTCAGTGATTTTGAAGTCGAACGCCGCGTCATCGATTCATTTAAGACGAATCTCAAGGTGCAGCGTGTCGGTTCGTCTTATGCCATCTCGCTCAGTTTCAAATCACCGAGCGGGCAACAGGCAGCTAATATTATCAATCAACAAGCTGAGTCTTACATCGTCGACCAGCTGGAATCCAAATATCAGGCCACGCGCCGCGCCAGCGTTTGGCTTCAGGATCGGATCGCGGAGTTGCGCGAACAGGCACTCGCCGCCGACCGCGCCGTTCAGGACTTCAAGGCCAAGAACGACATCATCGACACGGGGCGGGGTCTGGTATCCGACCAGCAACTGTCGGAGGTGAACACGCAGTTGGTCCAGTCGCGCGCTCAGGTGGCCGAATCCCAGGCCCGCTATGAGCGGGTGCAGACGATCATCAAGCAGGGCACCGCGCTCGGTGCCAGTGACGAGGCGGTCGCCGACGTTCTGAGCAATCCGATCATCACGCGCCTGCGGGGTCAGTATCTGGATGCTGTCAAGCGGGAGGCCGAATGGACCAAGCGTTATGGCGAGGATCATGTGGCGGTGGTCAATCTCCGCTCTGAGATTTCCGGGCTCCAGCGCGCGATCTTCACCGAACTGAGCCGGATTGCCGAGAGCTACAAGAGCGACTTCCAGATCGCAAAAGCACGAGAAGACAGTCTTAGCCAGAGTCTCGACCAACTCGTGACCCAAAACAAGCTCAGCGCGAAGAAGCACGTGGAACTGCGCGAGTTGGAAAGCACCGCGCAATCCTATCGTACACTGTACGACAATTTTCTTGAAAGGTTCATGCAGACGACGCAGCGCCTCTCTTTTCCGATGACCGAGGCGCGGCTGATCACGGAAGCGTCCCGGCCGCTGAATCCAGCCGAGCCCAAAGTCCCGCTGATCGTCGCGGGAGGCACCATGCTTGGGCTGGTGCTGGGCCTTCTGGCGGCCTTCTGGCGCGAATCCATGAACCGCACCATCCGCTCGCCTGCCGAGGTGGAGCAGCATCTGGGTCTGGACTGCCTTGGCGTGCTGCCGAAGCTGGCAATATCGCCGACGGCGAGCGCAGCGCCGGCTGCAGCTTCGGGAGACCGAACGAGCGCCTTCGAGAGTACCACCGGCATTATGCGGCAGGTGTTGACAGATCCCTTCTCGCGCTACACGGAAACCCTGCGCGCCGTCAAAGTGAGTGCCGATATATCGATTCTAGGCCGCGCCAAGATTATAGGCATCACGTCGACGTTGCCGAAGGAAGGCAAATCCACCATCGCCGCCAACTTCGCGCAGCTGATCGCCCACAGTGGCGCGCGCGCGACGCTGGTCGACATGGATCTTCGCAATCCTTCGCTCACGCGACGCATTACGCCGAACGTCAAGTGCGGTTTGCTCGAACTGATCGTCGGCCGGGCCTCCATGGAGGAGGTCAGTCACATTGACCCCATCACGGGTCTGCGGTTCGTGCCGTCGCTCGTCGCCGGGCATATTGTGCATACCAACGAAATCCTCGCATCGGCCGAGATGGCGGCGACGATCGAGAAGCTAAAAGACGATGCGGATTACGTGATCCTCGACCTCCCGCCGGTCGCGCCCGTGGTCGATGTTCAGGCCGCCGCGCATCTGGTCGATTGCTTTGTCTACGTCCTGGAATGGGGCCGGACCAATCGCGACCTGGTGGGCAGCATTCTCGATAACAATCCCAAGATGTCCGAAAAGGTCTTGGGATGCCTTTTGAACAAGGCGGATCTTGCTGCGCTGCGAAGCTTGGAAAATTACGGCGGCAAGTACTATTATTACCAGTATCATTCCCGCTATGGCGCAGACACCTGACGACGGCTTCGGCCGACAGCCTCGGCTGAAGCCCCGACTGAGCGGCTTCGCGGCACGCGCGATCACTTTCGCAATGGTGGTCGGATTTGCCATGTGGGGCACGCGCGTGGCTTCAACCACGGTTGATGGTGATCGCCTGACGATCAATCTTGTGGCTCAGGCCATGCTTGAGGGAGCGACCTATTCCGATTCGGATTTGCTGAAATTCGACGGCATCTTGGGTGAGCGTAGCCCTGACGATCTGTGCATCCCACTGGATATGGCAAGCGAAGTCATCATTCGCTTGGCCTTGGTGGAGGCGCAGATCCGGCTTGGCGACGCCGCCGCGGCGAGCGCGCGCTCGGCCTCGTAGATCGGTCGATCTCTCGTGCCCTGGCGTGTGATCCCAATATGTCAATGGCCTGGATCGCCTCGGCATGGGCTGAGTTCGCGCGGCATGATTTCACGCCGCGGGTGGCGGAACTCGTGCGCATGTCGATGACGACCGGGCCTTACGAGGGCTTCAGCGTTGCCCGCCGCGTGCAGCTGCTTGTGGATGCGCTGCCCACGATCACCGATCCAGATATGCGGCGCCTGCTCGCCGCACAGGTCCGCGTGCTTATGGACAACGAACTCTATACGGTGCTGGCTTTCAATTACGTACGGTCTGAGGACGCGGAACGCCAAGTCCTGGCGGAGATCTTCGCGACCGGTTCCGAGGAGCAGCAGACGAAGATCGCGGCGGTGGTTTGGCGCTCGGGGGAGGACATTGAACTTCCCCTTGCGCCGGCCCGAGGCTCGCGTCCCTGGAACTGAGGGGATTTCCATTCCCGGACCTGATCGGAAGGGAACGCATGCTTGAGAACGCCTCGGATTCGCAGCGCGCCTCCAGGTCCGGATCCGATGGGCTTCGGCACGGGATTGCCGATCGGCTTGGGTTTCTGCTTTTCCTGGGTGCTCTTGCGCTCTGTCCGCTTCCCGACGGCTCGGTGGAACTGGTCTGGATGCTGATCTGGGGCGCCTTCGCCAGCGCCTGCCTGCTCATGCTGTCCTACGCGTCGATCAACCGCGCATCGGCGCTGGTGATCGCCGGGTGCGGCGGGTTGGCCGCGGCCTTCGTCGCCGTCGCCCTGCTCCAATCCCAAGCTCCTGGTCTCTCGCCGCAGCCCATATGGCAGATGGCCAGCAGCGTGCTGGGTGTCGATCTGCCGGTCCTTTCCACCGCTGTGCGGGATGCCCCCTTGATCGCCCTGGGGGTGCCCCTTTTGGCGCTGCTGTTGTTTGCCGCCGGCGTGGTGATCTCCGCTGACGGCCGGCGGGTCGAACTAACCTATCGGGTGCTGATCGCGATCGCCTGCCTCTGCGGGTTGCTGGGTCTTGCCGCCTTGCTCTTCGGCATCGAAGCGCTGCGGCCGACTGATGCGTCGGGCACGTTGACGACCTTCTTCCTGAACAAGAATACGACCTCGACCTATCTCGGCTCTGCATTCCTCATGTGCATCGTGCTTCTTCTTCACCGCCTGCGCACCGCGCTGCCGGCGTCGGGGGGGAGCGTGCCATCGGGGGAGGCTTTGGCGCCAACCCGCGCCGACCGGCGTGTCCTGATCGGCCTAGCCGCCGCGGCGCTGCTGCTCGGCCTGCTCATCCCGCTGGCGAAGTCGCGGTCCAGCCTCGCCATCGTCGTTGCGCTTACGGCTGTCGCCGGCCTTGTCCTGTTGGGGCGGCGGGTCCGTTCCTGGCGGGTCGTTGTTCCGGTCGTCCTCGCGATCTTTGCGGCGGGCTATGTGTTCGTCGGTCAGGGCTTTCGGATGCGTGTGGCCCAGCGCGGAATTGACGACGAAAATCGCACCGAGGTTTATCGCTCGGTGATCGAGGGCATCACCCAGAATCCCCTGCTCGGCACCGGCCTCGGGACCTTTCCAAGCGTGTTTCCGACTTTGCGCAATGAGGATCTCGAAATCAGCGGCGTGTGGAGCATGGCCCACAGCACGCCGCTCGAGCTGGCGCTGACTGGCGGGCTCCCCTTGACCGCAGGGGTCGCGGCCTTCTTCGGCCTGTGCTTCGTTTTGCTGGTCAGAGGCGTGATCCGGCGCCCGCACGATCCCTATATTCTCGGCGCCTTGCTCGTCGGCGTGCTCGGGGCGCTCCACTCGATGGTCGACTTCACGCTGCAGATTCCCGGCTATCTGATGATCTATGCGGGAGTGACCGGCATCGGCGTTGGAAGAGCGCTGCGGCCGCCGACCGCCACTGTCTACGAGAAAGTGCGCCGGCGCCGTTCGGTCCAGACGGGACCGGAATGAGGAGCGGCGACACCTGACCCATCGCAGCGCCGGCCCAGGCAATGGTCGGAGCAGCAGGATTTGAACCTGCGACCCTCTGCTCCCAAAGCAGATGCGCTACCAGGCTGCGCTATGCTCCGATGCCCTTGCCGAGACCGCCCTTGCTACATTTTCAGCCGTCAAAGCGCAAGCGCGGAGCGGCCCGCGAGGGGGGCGACAGCCATATGCGTCCTGTCGGGCGCAGGGCGCGGAGCTATCGCGGGGGCGAACGCCCCTCCTGCGCGCGTTAAACTCTTCGACCGATCATCGCCCGCAACCGTCAACGGAAGACGCACGCCGGCGTTCCAGTGCTCCGAACCGGGGACCGAGACGTGGGGCTGACGCCGCGCGATCGCGCCCGCCGCGCCTGTCAAAAGCCCAACCCAATTGGGTGATGCGGCACCGTCCTCGGCCATGCGAGCTTCCGGCCCAATGACATTCCCCTTGAGGGATCGGTCGATGGCTGCTTGGACCCTGGAGCTCGTCATGGCGCTTATTCCCTTCCGCTTCGCCGGCCTCGGCGGCTTCGGCGCCCGCGCGAAAACGCCGGCCTTCGGTGCGCTCGATGCCGCGAAGACCGTGCGCGAGGGCGCGGTCAATTCCGGCCCGGTGCAGCTCGATGCCAACGTCACCCTCACCAATCCCGACGGCACCGGCTTCGGCGGCGGCCGGCTCACCGTCTCCATCGCCGGCGCGACGGCCGCCGACAGCTTCTCCATCAAGGAGGCCGGCGGCATCACCGTTTCGGGCGACGCGGTCTATTACCAGGGCGCGCGCATCGGCACCGTGACCTCGGACGGCGTCGGCGGCAGCGCCCTCACCGTCGCCTTCGACAGCGGGCCGGTGAGCAACCAGGCGGCGACCGCGCTCGCGCGCTCCGTGAGCTATTCCTCCGCCGCCGACGCCCCGGGGGCCGCCGCGCGCGCCGTCACCTTCCAGGCGGTGGATGCGGAGAAGACCGCGGGCGCGGCCCGCATGACCCTGAAGATCGCCGCCGACCGCGACGCGCCGCAGGTGTCGGACCTCGAGGCCCATGTGGTCCGCACGCCGCAGGGGGCGCTGACGGCGCGGGTGGTGGACGGCGACGTGACGGCGCGCAATCCGGACGGCACCGGCTTTTCCGGCGGATCGCTCAACGTGCATCTCGACGGCGCGACGGCGGGCGACGACCTGACGCTGGCAAGCGGGCCGTTCCGCATCCAGGGCACCAAGGTCTTTCTGGGCACGGCCCACGTCGCCAACGTCACCGCGAGCGGCCAGGACGGCGCCGACCTCACCATCAAGTTCAAGGCCGCCGCCAAGATCTCCGACGCGCAGATGACGCAGCTCATGGAGCAGGTGGCGCACGCGACCTCCGATGCCGCCCCGCCCGAAGGCGAGCGCACGCTCACCTTCACGCTGACCGACAAGGAGGGCGACGTGACCCGCGCCTCTGTCGGCCTCACGGTGGCGCAGCCGAACCGCGCGCCGGCTGCGGCGGACGACGCGCGCACCACGGCGGAGGACACCCCGCTCGTCGTCTCCGCGGCGGACCTCCTGGCCAATGACGGCGACCTCGACGGCGACACGCTGAGCGTCACCGGCTTCGGCGGCGCCAGCGGCGGCACGCTGGTCTATTCCGGCGGCACCTTCACCTTCACGCCCGATGCGGACTTCAACGGCCCGGCCTCCTTCACCTACACCGTCTCGGACGGCAAGGGCGGCACCGACACGGCGACGGTCAACGTCACCGTCACGCCGGTGAACGATGCGCCCGTCATCACCTCCGGCGCCACGGCGACGTTCGCGGAGAACACCACCGGCACCGTCTACCAGATCGCGGCCAGCGACGAGGAGGGCGACACCCTCACCTACACGCTCTCGGGCGCGGATGCGGACCTGTTCACGGTCGATGCGGACGGGAAGGTGATATTCAAGGCGGCGCCCGACTTCGAGGCGCCGGCGGATGCGGGCGGCGACAATGTCTACGACATCGTGGTCGAAGCGAACGACGGCACCACCACCACCAAGGCGGTGGCGATCACGGTGACGGACGTGGCGGAGAACAGCGCGCCACGCATCCTTGATGCCTCCGCGCAGACGGTGATCGAGGCTGAGGCGGGGAGGGTCGGCAATGCATACAGCCCAGACGCTCTGTTCTCGCCGGACGGCACCAAGGTGCTGTTTCGGTCTTATGCCAGCAACCTGGTAGAAGGCGACACAAACGGCGCCTACGACGTTTTTGTGAAGGATCTTCAGACCGGCGCGGTGACGCTGGTGAATTCCTCCAGCGCTGGCACCCCCGGTAACGGCTGGAGCGAGGTGCATCAGTTTTCGCCGGACGGCACCAAGGTGCTGTTCACGTCCTTGGCGAGCAATCTGGTGGAAGGTGACGGCAACGAGGCCGTTGACGTCTTCGTAAAAGACCTTGAGAGCGGCGTCGTGGCGCTGGTGAATTCATCCAGCGCTGGCGCACCGGGCAATGGCCCGAGCTACGGATTTCAGTTTTCGCCGGACGGCACCAAGGTGCTATTCCTGTCCTATGCCAGCAATCTGGTGGAGGGCGATACCAATGGGACTTATGACGTCTTTGTAAAGGACCTGGAGACCGGAGCGGTCACACTTGTGAATTCCTCCAGCATCGCCACCAGCCCGGGCAATGGAGGAAGCTACGGCTCCGAATTCTCGCCGGACGGCACCAAGGTGCTGTTCACGTCCTTGGCGAGCAATCTGGTGGACGGCGACAACAACGAGGTCCGGGACGCCGTCGTGAAGGACCTTGAGACGGGAACAGTGACGCTGGTGAATTCGTCCAGCTCCGGCACACCGGGCAATAATCGCAGCGAGGGCTACGTCTTTTCTCCGGATGGCACGAAGGTGCTGTTCACATCCCAGGCCAGCAACCTGGTGGAAGGCGACATCAATGAGGCCGGCGACGTCTTCGTGAAGGACCTTGCGACCGGAGCCGTGACGCTTGTAAATTCCTCCGCTTCCGGGGTGCCGGGCAATGGCACGAGTTATAGCCATCAATTTTCGCCGGATGGTACCAAGGTTTTGTTCCAGTCAAATGCCAGCAACCTGGTGGAAGGCGACACCAACGGGACCAATGACATCTTCATAAAAGACCTGGAGACCGGCGCGGTGACGCTGGTGAGTTCATCCAGCACAGGGATCCTAGGCAATGGCTACAGTATTGAGCCTCAGTTCTCGCCGGATGGTACCAAGGTTTTGTTCCAGTCAAATGCCAGCAACCTGGTGGAAGGTGACCAGAACGAGACCACCGACGTCTTCGTGAAGGACCTTGAGACCGGGGCCGTGACGCTTGTGAATTCCTCCAGTTCCGGCGCGCCCGGCGACGGGTGGAGTTTCGGCTACCAGTTCTCACCCGACGGCACCAAGGTGCTGTTCCTCTCCGCAGCGAACAATCTGGTCGAAGACGATGCCAACGGTACCTATGACGTCTTCGTTAAGGATCTCGGTACGGGCACGGTGACGCTGGTGAATTCCTCCAGCTCCGGCACAGCGGGTGACTATAGTAGCGAGGGCTTCCAGTTTTCTTCAGACGGCACCAAGGTGTTATTCAAGTCCAATGCCATCAACCTGGCCGAAGGTGACGCCAATGGGGGCTACGACGTCTTCGTGAAGGACCTCGCCACGGGCGAGCTGACCATCGTCTCGGCCAGTGCGGGCTATGGCTTGCCGCTCAGCCTGTCCGGCGTCGTCATCTTCGAGGATGACGACGCCGCCGACATTCACACGGTGACCGTTACGCCGGCGGACGGCACCATCGGCACGCTGGTCGCCACCGTGGTGCCGGTGGCGGACGGGCCGGACCGGGTGGAGTATGTCTACCAGGCCGACCGCGACGCCTTCCTCGATCTCCAGGAGGGGGAGACCAAGGCGGAGACCTTCACCCTCCTGATCGACGACGGGAACGGCGGCACGGTCTCGCACGACGTGGTGGTGACGGTGGCCGGCACCAACCGCGCGCCGGATGCGGCCGAGTGACAACTTCGCGGTGGATCAGGACGTACGAACTGGCCCTGTTCGGAGGCGGCGGCGGCCGGCGGCGGGGTGGTGGCGTCCACCGGCGCCTTCTCGGAGACCTTCGGCTTGGAATCCTCGACCGGGCTCGGCGTGTCGACCTTCTCGGCGACGGTCTTCGGCGCCTCGTCCTTCTTGCCGCTCTTCTCGCCCTTGGTCATCTTGGTGAATTCGGAAGCGGAGACGATGTCCACGGGCATGGATTCGGGCGGCGTGTCGAACGGCTTCGCGCCGGTGAAGGACACCAGCATGAACACCAGAACGCTCGAATGCAGCACCGTCGATGCGGCAAGCCCGACACGCATCTTGCGCCTCAGCCTCCCTGTTCCACTTCGGTGACGAGGGCCACCCGCTTGAAGCCGGCCGCGGACAGGCGCCCCATCACGCCCATCACGGTGCCGTAGTCCACCTTCTTGTCCCCGCGCACGAAGATGCGCTCGTCCATGCCGCCGCGCGCCTGGGTGATGGCCTGCAACTTCGGGACCAGCTCCTCGCGCTTGATCTCGCTGTCGCCGATGAAGATCTGGCCCTTGTCGTTGACCGAGAGCGTGATCGGCTCCTTGTTGTCCTGGTTGACCGCGGTCGCCTGGGTCTGCGGCAGGTCGATGGGCACGCCGACCGTGAGCATCGGCGCCGCCACCATAAAGATGATGAGCAGCACCAGCATGACGTCCACCATGGGCGTCACGTTGATCTCCGCCATTACCGGCCGGGCGCGGCGCCGCGCGCGACGGCTCTGCCAGCCGGCGGCGCCCCCTCCCGCGGACATTCCCATGGTCTTACTCCTGCTCGTCGATCTGCCGCGACAAGATCGCGGAGAACTCGTCGGCGAAGCCTTCCAGGCGCTGGGCCTGCCGGCCCGCCTGCGACACGAACTTGTTGTAGAATATGGTCGCGGGAATGGCGGCAATGAGGCCCATCGCGGTCGCGAACAGGGCTTCCGCGATGCCCGGCGCCACGACCGCGAGCGAGGTGTTCTTCGACGCGGCAATGGACTGGAAGCTCGACATGATGCCCCAGACCGTGCCGAACAGGCCGATGAAGGGCCCGGCCGAGCCCACGGTGGCGAGCACCAGCAGCTTGGATTCCAGCCGGTCCATCTCGCGGGCGATGGTGACGTTCATCACCTTGTCGAGCCGCTGGTTGAGCCCGGCGAAGGAGCGCGCGCCGCCCTCATAGGTGCGCTTCCACTCCCGCATGGCGGCCACGAAGATGGCAGCCATGCCGTGGTTCGAGCGGCCGGCGAGGGAGCGGTAGAGATCCTCGAGGCTCTGGCCCGACCAGAACACCTGCTCGAAACGGTCCATCTCGCGCCGGTTGCGGCCGAACAGAAGCGTCTTGTCGATGATGATCGCCCACACCCAGATCGAGGCGAGGATCAGGCCGATCATCACCAGCTTGACGACGATGTGGGCCTGGAGGAACAGGCTGAGGAAGGACATGTCCATGGCGGGGGCCGCAACGCCCGACGCGGCGAGGTCCTGCGCCACCGCAGGGGCGGCCGCGGCCGGCACCGCCGCCAGCAGCACCGCCGCGAGGGCGAGCGCGAGGCGGCGCGGGAGGCGCGTCTGCAAGAACGTGGAGCCTGCGCCACGACGGCGCGTTCGATCTGTCATTCCCTCGCTCCGTGGGCGCGGCAAAAGCGCCGCGCATGCCGGTCCCGTTTACCGTGCTGCGCGGTCTTTGATCGGGCGATCCTGTCCAAACTTTGGCACCGGCGCTCGATTGGCCCACCGCGCGGCGCGCCCGTCGCCGCCGACGACGACACTAGCCACAAATAGCCTTAACGGGCGGTTAGGATCGTGGCGCGCGGCGCCCTCACAGCGCCGCCCCGCCGAGCACCGCGGCTTCCCGAGCGTCATTGAGCGTCGCCTGGCGCAGCGCGTCCGGGATGCGCTTGGCGCGCCCCTCGGACACGAAGGCGACGCGGACATTGGCGGACACCAGCACCTCGCCGGCGCGCTTGACCTGCTGCAGCAAGGTGATGGAGGCGCCGGCGACCTCCTTCGAGAGCGTGACCACCTCCAGCACGTCGTCGATGCGCGCGGGCTTGAGGAAATCGATCTGCATCGCCCGCACGACGAAATGGAAGCCCGGCGCCTCGGCGGCGGCCTGGGCGAACAGCTCGCCCTGCACCACGCCCAGGAGGCGCATGTAGTCCGAGCGGCCGCGCTCCATGAATTTCAGATAATTGGCGTGGTAGACGATGCCCGAGAAGTCGGTATCCTCGTAATAGACCCGGAGCGCCAGTGCGTGCCCGCCGGGAATGAGCCGGCCGGCGAGCTGGGGATGGGCCTCCAGCTCTCCCGGGGCCACGGCGCGCTCGCCCGCGATGTCCGTCTTCATGGCGCCTCCGCTGAAATCCTCGCCGCCCGGCGCACCCCCGGCCGCAGGCTCCGCCTTCGGCTTGCGCGTGCGGACCACCCCGGCGGCCTTCGGGCGGGTTCTAACGGATTTGGAACGGCAAGATCAAATGCGCGCTCATGTCGCCCCCGGGCTGGAACCTGAGGCGGCGCCTTGCGGCAGGCGCATCTCCCGCTGGCGGCAGGCGACGAGATGCCGTACCGGAATGGGGATTGCCTGCGCGCCAAGTCCAAATCATGAAATCGTTATTTGGCAGCGCCAACGCCGCGATGGAGCTTGGCCGTGCGCGCCGTCCCCACGCCGGCGCGCGTGCGGTCATCCGATCGGTCCGGCGTCTCGTATCGAGGTCATGCATGCTGCTGCCCCGCCTGTCATGGAAACGCCGCCGTCCGACCGGGTTCGCGCCCGCGTCATGACCGTCCCGTCTCCAGCGGGCGGCGGCGCCGATCTCGACGGCCTCATCCTCGCCATCGCGCGCGATGCGGACCGCCAAGCCTTCGCCGCCTTGTTCCGGCACTTCGCGCCGCGGCTGAAGTCCTATCTGTCCCGGACCGGCCTGCCCGCCAACGCTGCGGAAGAGCTGGCCCAGGAGACCATGCTCGCGGTGTGGCGCAAGGCGTCCTATTTCGATCCCGCGCGCGCCGCGCCGCCACCTGGATCTTCACTATCGCCCGGAACCTGCGCATCGACCTCCTGCGCCGGGAGCGGCACCGCTCCACGCTCGACGTGGATGCGGACGGGGAGCCGGTGGACGAGACGTCCGGCGAGACCATGCTCATGACCGCCGAGCGCGAGGCGCGCGTGCGCGCCGCGCTGTCCGCCCTGTCGGAGGAACAGGCGGCGATCGTGCGGCTGTCCTTCTTCCAGGAGAAGCCGCATTCCGCCATCGCTCAGGAATTGGGCATCCCCCTCGGCACCGCCAAGTCTCGGGTACGGCTCGCGCTTGCCCGGCTGCGGGTGCTGCTGGAAGACCTGAAATGAGCCCGCGCGCCCACCCCAGCGACGAGACGCTGCTCCGCTTCGCCGCCGGCACGCTGGCGCCCGGACCGCGCCTCGTGGTCGCCGCGCATCTGGAAGGCTGCGCCTGCTGCCGCCGCACCGTGCGCGCATTCGAGGCGGCCG
>NZ_JBNFNU010000015.1:0-26063 GCF_057364445.1 Xanthobacter sp. BG11Y11_SDJG | reverse complement strand
CTGCAGGCCGAGCCGGCGCGCGCCTATGGGAGGCATGGGTGTGGCGCACGATCATGGACGGCCGGACCGGTTCGCGCCCGCTCCATCGATCACGCGCGGCGCGGTCCACCAGCGGCGCGCCATCGGGACCCCGCTTTTCCACCGTCTCGACAAAGCCAGCCCGCCGCGACACCAGCGCCCACGGCCGCTGAAGATCGGCCCGGGGCTTTTTCGGATCTTCGCCGGCAATGACGAAATCGCCGAGCCGGGGCAGGTCGGCGAGAATGGCGAGGGCGGGCGCGTTGAGCACGATGGCTTTGCGCCCTGTCTTCGAGTCGGGGAGGAGCAGCAAGCCGCGCCCGAGATCGACATGCGTCCACTTGAGGTTGAGGATTTCGCGAAGGCGAGCACCGGTGAAGATCAGCAGGCGCAGCGCTGCGGCGGCATGGGGAGCGATGCGCACGCGGCGGTTCTCTTCCTTCGGTGCGTGTTTCACCTTCCCGTCCGGCCGCGGCTCCCAGGGCACGCCATCGGTTTCAGCCTCCCGGATCGCGGCGCCGAGGCGATCCAGCTGCTCGCCGCTGAGGAATGTCTCGCGGCGCTCCTCTCTGAACTTCTCGATGCCGGCGCAGGGATTGTGCCCCTTCGGCACCAGCTTGACGCGGGCTGCCCAGGCGAAGGCCGAGGATAGCGCTGCCACCGCCCGATTGGCCGCTATCGGGGCTTTCGTGCCGATCCGGCGGTGCAGGCGCGCAACGTCCGCCTCGGTGATCTGCGCGGCTTTGCGGGGGCCGAGGGCCGGCAGGATGTGGTTCCGGAACAGCTCCGCGTAGCCGGCGGCGGTGCGCGGCTTCTTCTTCGGATATGCCTCCTCGGCGAGGTAGCGTTCCGCGATCTCCGCCACCGTGGGTGCCACCCTGGCGCCGGCCCGCTCGCCGGCGGGATCGCCACCGCGCCGCACCTCGGCGAGCACGTCGCGGGCCATGTTGCGCGCCTGGTCCGGAGTTAGCTCCCCATAGCTACCTATCTTGTATCGCTTCTTGGGCACGCCTCGCCCGCCACCGCTGGGGCGATATTCGACAACGAAGGTCTTCAAGCCGGAGGGCATGACGCGCAGTCCGAAGCCCTTGAGCTCGGCGTCGTAAAAGATGCGAACCGCGGCCACCGAGGGCAGGGCATCGATGTTGCGCTTCGTCAGTCGCAGGGCGTCGGCCATGCGGGGCCTCATGCTTGGTGATGGAATTTTGTCGCCACCGTGTCGCCACCGAAGACGCAAACCTCAGGCATCCACAGAAACAGCCGTACATCATAACCCTATGGGAATGAACGGCTTGCGGCAATCCCAAGCATCAGTCTATATCGCGAGATATCCCATAAAATCAGACTGTGGAACCGGAGGTCGGTGGTTCGAGCCCACCCACCTGTACCACCATAAATATCTGAAAATAAGATACTTTCTCCATCGGGGCGCGCGCTGCCGAGGGCAATTCTCGCTGATTGTCGCCAGCGAACGACAGGCGCGGTGGGCATCCCCCGCCTGCGCCCATATCACGGCGCCTGCAGCTCTGTGTCAGTGCCTGCGCCGTTCAGATCGCCGACCCGGAACCCAACAACACTTGGATCGGCCAGCACCACCGTTCCTCGGGGCCGGTGGGCGATGATCCCAAATCGTTCTGAAGCACGGGTCGCCACTTGAAACCGCCGGGCAGGGGCACATCGATTTCGTCCCAGGTCTCCGGGAGGAAACAACCATCGCCTGCGGTCCATCCGAATGTCCGCAGGGGGCAGACGACAACCAGCGCTCTGGCTTGCGCGGTTCGGGCAAAAGCAGCGACCGGCATGGGGGATTTGCATTTCAAAGCGGTGTAGGCGCCAGCGAAAATATCCGGCTCCGAAGACCGGAGCCGAAGCAAGGTCTGGATGAGATGCTGCTTCATCGCATCGGGTTGGCTCGGAGGAACGCGCAGGCTGCTTTGGCGAAGGGCGAAATCTACCGGGCGCCGATTGTCCGGGTCCACCAGCGAGAGATCTTGGAACTCGGTGCCTTGGTAGATGTCGGGCACCCCTGGAGCGGTGAGCTTCAGTGCGGTGGCGACCAGTCCCTTCGCCTGTGCAGCGGGCCGGATCAGATCCACGAAATCGGCGATCTCGCGTCGAAGCCCGGCGGCGTCGTTGGACAAGAGGATAAACCGGGCGAGGTCCGCCGCTTCAGCCTCGAACTCCGCGTTCGGGCCGTCCCACGCGGTGAAGCGTTTCGCCTCGCGCAGCGCCTTCGTCAGCCAGCCCAGCAGCCGGTCGAGGACGCCGTCGATCGTCGCGGCATCGGCCGGCCAAACGCCGACGAGGGTCTGGAGCAGCATGATCCGGTCGGCGGCATCGATCTGCGGCGACCGGCCGTCGAGGGCCGCAAGCCAGCGGTCCAGACGATCCGTCCACACGTGCGGGCATTCCGAAAGGATTGACAGGCGCGCGCGCACGTCTTCGCCGCGCTTGTGGTCGTGGGTGGCGCTCGCCAGCATGGCGGACGGCCAGCGCCGGGCCCGCTCCTGCGCAGCGGCATGCCAGTCCTCGGCTGAGCCGCCGGCGATGGCGGGATCGGATCCCACCTCGTTGCGCGAGAGCAGCGGCCCGTAGCGGTAGAAGGCGGTATCCTCCACCGATTTCGCCGCCACGGGCGTCGAGAGCTGCTCGAAGCAGGTCACGGCGGCGCGGCGGAGTTCGACGTGGGTCGCATCGTCGCCGATCGGCCCCAGCCAGTCGGCAATGCGGTCGAGGTGCCAGGCGTCGCCGGGCAGGCCGGTGCGGCGGGCGGCCGTCACCGCCTGGGCGAGCGCATCGGCGCCGCTGTCTCCCGTGCCCGCGGCATAGGTGCGGTAGCGCGGGAAGTGCACCAGGATTTCGATGAGACAGCGGCGCAGCGCCGGCCGGGGACGCTCGCGGTCTGCGAGCTCGACGGCGGCGAGCTGTGCCAACGCATCCACCGCGCGTTCCAGCGGAGCGGTGAAGGATCGCGCGATGATGTCCCGGCGCGCCGCCTCCTCCTCGGGTGCGAAGGCGGCCGCCGGCCGGTGCGCGCGGCCCAATCGGCGGCGAGGATATCGCGGCCGCCCGCATCATGAAGAACGCGACCGGCTTCCTCCATGAAGTCGTAGCCGGTGGTGCCGTCCACCTGCCATGCGGGATCGAGGCTTTCGCCGGTGGCGATGATCTTCTCCACCACCAGCCAGGCGCGCCCGCGCAGCGGCTCTGGCCGGTCCGCCTCGCGCGCCGAAAGCTCGGCCCTCAGCCGCCGGCAATAGGCGCCGGGGTCGGCGAGGCCGTCCACATGGTCCACGCGCAGGCCGTCGATGAGCCCTTCGGCATAGAGATCCAGCACCTTGGCGTGGGTGCGCTCGAACACGCCGGGCGCGTCAGCGCGCAGTGCAGCGAGTTCCGTTACGTCGAAGAAGCGGCGCCAGTTGATGGCGTCCGGCGCCGTCCGCCAGAAGGCGAGGCGGAAATGCTGGCGCTCCAGCAGCGCATGGAGATGCCGGGCGGCTTCTTCGCCCGCGAAGCCGCCGGCCGAGGCGGGGTCCGCCTCCAGCGCCTCGGCGTCTTCGGGGCGCAGCGGAAAAAGGTGGTGGAAATAGCGCACCGCCCAGCCGGCCTCGGCGTCGCGCACCAGTTTCAGGTCGCCGCTGGCGAGGACCTCGTGATAGGGCGCGCCAAGAAAGGGGGCGAGCATCCGCCCGCCGCCCGCCTCGAAGTCAATGTCGAACATAGCCGCGAAGGGGCTCTGCGGCCCGTTGCGCAGCACGTCCAGCCAATAGGGGTTCTCGTCGCCGCCGACGCCCATGTGGTTGGGCACGATGTCCACCACCAGCCCCATGTCCTTCGCCCGGAGCGCGGCCACGAGGCGGTCGAGACCGTCCTCGCCGCCGAGCTCGGGATTGACCAGGGCGGGGTCAACCACGTCGTAGCAATGGGTCGAGCCCGCCCGCGCCTTCAGGATGGGCGAGGCATAGACGTGGCTGATGCCAAGGTCCGCGAGATAGGGCACCACCGCGACGCCATCGTCGAAAGTGAAGCCCTTGTGGAACTGCAGGCGATAGGTGGCGCGCGGGATGGCGGAGGTCATTGCTCGGCGGCCCCTTCGCCGCGGGTGCTCTGGAGGAAAGAGAGGCGAGCCTTCACCTTCGGTGCGGCGAGGAGGTCTTCGGCCGGCGCGGCCATGCGGCGGCGCCAGTTGGGGTGCTCGTCCACCGTGCCGGGAAGGTTGGGGCTCTCGTCGAGGCCGAGGAGGTCTTCCAGCGGGATCAGCGCGAGGTCGGACGCGCTTTGCGCCACGTAGGCGATGGCGGCATCGACCGCCTCGCCCGCCTCGTCGAGAGCGGAGGCGATGCCCGCCTCGGACGCGGCCGCCGCGAAGGCCGCGCGTTCGCCGTCGCGCGCGGTGAGGGCTTCGGCCGCAACATCGCAGGCGGCGACTGCGGGCGCGCCAGTGGAGGTCGCGGCCCGCCCACCAGCCGGCGACGGTGGGCAGATCGTGGGTGGAGGTCATGGCCGCCGCCTCCCGCTGCCAGTCCTGCGGCGGCAGGAAGCCGCCGTCCGCGTCGCGCTCGAACGGCAGCACGCGCATGCCGAGGATGCCCCGCGCCGTCATCTGCTCGCGCAGGCCGGCCGGCACCGTGCCGAGATCCTCGCCGATGGCGATGGCGCCGTGGGCGTGGGCCTCGATGGCGACGAGGCGCAGGAGGTCTTCAAGCGGGTAGGAGAGATACGCCCCCTCTCCGGCGCCGGCGCCATCCGGCACCAGCCACAGGCGGCGCAGGCCGAGGATGTGGTCGATGCGCACCCCGCCGGCATGGCGCAGCGCCGCGCGGATGGCGGCGATGAACGGCTCGAAGTTCTGCGCCGCCAGCGCCGTGGGCGAGATGGCGGTGAGGCCCCAGTTCTGCCCGTCCCGATTGATGAGGTCCGGCGGCGCGCCCGATGGCGGAGGCCGGCGAGGACGATCGCGCCCGGCCGGCTCCAGCTGCCCGCCGGCGGGATCGAGCCCCACGGCGAGGTCGGCGATGAGGCCGATGCCCATGCCGGCCGCCCGCGCGCGGGCCTGCGCGTCGGCAAGGCTGCGCGCGGCAAGCCATTGCAGGAAGAGATGGAAGCGCACCTCCTCCACCTGGGCGGAGGCGAATTCCGCGACGGCCGGGCCATCCGGATCGCGCAGCGGCGAGGGCCAGCGCCGCCAGTCGGGGCCGTGGCCGTCCGCCAACATGGACGCATGCAGCGCCTCGAACAGCGCATGGCGGGCGAGGCCGTCGCCGGGCTGGGCGGCGAAGGCGGCAAATCCTGCGGCGGCCTCGGGGAAGGTGTCCAGCGTGTCGAACAGCCGGCGCAGATGCGCGAGCTTGCGCCGCGCCGCGCGAGGCCAGTCGATGAAGCCGTCCGCGTCCTCGGCCGCGGCTTCCATCCCGCCTCCGGGAAAAAGGGCGGTGTCGGCGAGGAGCGGGTTGAGGGCGAGCCGGCTGGAGGGGGCATAGGGGCTGAAGCGCTCCGGCGCGGCGGAGAACAGCGCGTGGAGCGGGCTCAGCGCCACCGCCTGCGCGCCGAAGCCGGCCAGCCGCTCGGCCAGCGCCGCCACGGCGCCGAGGTGTCCGATGCCGCCATCCCCCGCCTGCCGCAGGCCATAGACTTGCGCCGCCACGCCGAAGGCCTGCGCGCGGCCGGTCCGCTCTGCCACCGAGGGCGCATGGCGGGGCGCCACCGCAAGGCGCACGCTCTCTCCGCCGATGCGCAGCACGTGATAGCCGGGTGTTTCCGGCGCCGTGAAGGCGGAGCCATCCCGATGCGGCCGCAGGACGAGGCGGCGGAGTGTCTCGCCGTCCAGTTCCACGGTCACGGACGGCACCACACCCGGCAAAACCACCTCGCGGCCCGCATCGGCGGTGATCAGTCCTGGCAGCCCCTGCGGCGCCTGAAGGGCGGCGAGGGAACGCGCAACGTCGGCCGGCGTGCCGCAGGGATGGCCGAGGGCGGTGAGCACGCGCTCCAGCGTCTCCAAGGGCACGCGATGCGGGCGCTCGAAGGCGTCCGCCCACGCGATGGACACACCGGCCGCGCGGGCCAGCGTCTCCAAGGGCGAGGGATCGGGACGGCGGCGCGCCGTCATGCCGCCCGCCTTTCGAGAAGGCGAGGGTGGCGCGGGGCGGAATGGCGAAGTCGTCCACGGGGCCGCTGGATGCGATAAGGGCGAGCGCCGCCGGCAGATCGGCGGGGCAGGGCTCGTCGCCGAAATTCGCCGCCAGCGTCAGCACCGCGCCGTCGCCCATGCGCCAGCGCGCGATGACGGCGCGCTCGGACAATGCCTGGGCACCGAGGCTCGCGGCCCCCGCAAGGCGCGGCACCACATAAGCGTGGCGGGTGGCGATCATGTCCTCCACGAAGGCCTCCCAGTCCTCCGCATCGGGCGGCGGCGCGGGGATGGAGGCGGTGAAGGTCGCCTCCGCATTGGGGTCCGGGATGATGGCGCGCCGCTCGGGATCGGCGAAGGCGGCGAAGCGCTGAAACTCCGCGCGCCGGCCTTCGCGCACCAGGTCCGCCAGCCCCTCGGCATGGTCGGTGAAGAACAGGAAGGGCGTGCGCGCCCCCATCTCCTCGCCCATGAACAGCATGGGAATCTGCGGGCTGAGCAGCACCAGCGCCAGCGCCGCGCGCACGCCATCGGGATCCGCCAGCGCAAGCAGGCGCTCGCCGAAGGCCCGGTTGCCGATCTGGTCGTGGTTCTGGACGAAGGCGACGAAGGCGGTGGGCGGCAGATGCCCGCTCGCCGTGCCGCGCGCCGGCCGAGGTTCGGCGCCTCCTCGCCCTGATAGGCGAAGCCGTCGGAGAGGCAGCGGGCGAGGCGATGGGCGGGGGCATCGGCGAAGTCGCCGTAATAGGCCTCGCGCTCGCCGGTCAGCAGCACGTGGAGGCAATGGTGGATGTCGTCGTTCCACTGGGCATCGAAGGGGCGCGGCAGCAGGGCCGCGTCGTTGTGCTCGTTCTCCAGCACCAGATGCACGTGCCGGCCGGGCGGAATGCGGGCGCGGAGGTCGCGGCCGAGGGCGGCAAGGGCGTCCGGCGGCAGGATGGCGTGGACGGCATCGAGCCGCAGCCCGTCGAAGCGGAACGCCTCGATCCACATCAGCGCGTTTTCGAGGAAGAAGCGGGCCACCTCCGGCCGGTCGAACGCCACCGCCGGTCCCCACGGGGTCGCCTGCTCCGGGTGGAAGAAATCGGGCGCGTAGAGGCCGAGATAATTCCCGTCCGGCCCGAAGTGGTTGTAGACCACGTCCAGCAGCATCATCACGCCGTGGGCATGGGCGGTGTCGATGAGCGCTTTCAGGTCGTCCGGCGTGCCGTAGGCAGAGGCGGGGGCGAAGGGCAGCACGCCGTCATATCCCCAGTTGCGCGTGCCGGGAAAGGCGGCGACGGGCATCAGCTCCACCGCCGTGATGCCGAGGGCGGCCCAGGCGGGGATTTTCTCTGCGACACCGGAAAAGCCGCCGCAGAGGCCGGCGTGAACCTCCAGGATCACCGCCTCGTGCCACGGCCGCCCGCCCCACTGCGTGCGCCAGCGGTAGGCGGCGGAATCGGTGACCACGCTGAAGCCGTGCACATCTTCCGCCTGCGCCCGCGACGCGGGATCGGGAAAGGCGGTGCCGTCCGGCAGGCGGAAGCGATAGCGCGCGCCCGGCCCCACCGGCGCCTCGACCTCGAACCAGCCTTCCCCGCGCGGCGACAGCGCAAGGCGCTCGCCCGTGGCGAACTCCAGCTCGATGGCCTCGGCGCCCGGCGCCCACAGACGGAACAGCGTGCCGTCGGCGGTGAGGACAGGGCCGAAGGCGGTCTGCGCCTCGTGCCACATCCCGCTCATGCGCTTTCCCCGGCGATGCGCCCGCGCAGCAGCACGAGGGACTGCGGCGCCACCTCCACCTCCTCGCCTTCCACCAGCATCTCGGGCGCGCCGGGATTGGCGCTGTCGATCATCAGGATCACAGGCGTCGGCGGCGGAATGCGGAAGCTGCGCGGCTCCTGCGTGGCGTTGAGCATGAGCGTCATCACGCAGATGGTGCCGTCGTCGCCGTGGGCGGCGCGGCGCAGGGTGAGGAGGCGCGCCTCCGCCGCGTTCCAGTCGTCGGGCGAGGGCGTGCCGGCCTTCTCGTCGAACCACGCGATGTCGGTGATGCCGGGCGCCAATTCCCGGTCGCCATAGAGGAAGGAGCGGCAGCGCAGCAGCGGATAATCGTGCCGCGCCTTGGCGAGCGACGCCACGAAATCCGCGAGGATCTGCCCATCCGGGCCGTCCAGTAGCGACCAGTCGATCCAGGAGGTCTCGTTGTCCTGGCAATAGGCGTTGTTGTTGCCGTTCTGCGTGCGGCCGAATTCGTCGCCGGCGAGCAGCATGGGCGTGCCGAGCGCGAGCAGGACCGTGGCGAGCATGGCCCGTTCCAGCCGGGCGCGGCGCTCGCGGATTTCGGGGTCGTCGGTCGGGCCTTCCGCGCCCCAGTTGGCCGAGTAGTTCTCCGAATGGCCGTCGCGATTGTCCTCGCCATTGGCGGCGTTGTGGCGCTCGGAATAGGAGACGATGTCCTTGAGCGTGAACCCGTCATGGGAGGCGATGAAGTTCACCGAGGCCCACGGCCGCCGGGCGCGGCGGTCGAAGATGTCGCCGGAGCCGGAGAGCCGCGCGGCCAGCTCTCCCCGCTGCCCGGCATCGCCGCGCCAGAAGCGGCGCACCGTGTCGCGGAAGCGGTCGTTCCACTCGGCGAAGCCCGGCGGGTGATGGCCGAGCTGGTAGCCGCCCGGGCCGATGTCCCACGGCTCGGAGATGAGCTTGACGCGGGAGAGTACCGGGTCCTGCCGCAGCACGTCGAAGAAGCCGGAGCCGGGATCGAAGCCGTGCTCCTCGCGGCCCAACGTGACGCCGAGATCGAAGCGGAAGCCGTCGATGTGATAGTGCGTCACCCAGTAGCGCAGGGAATCCACCACCATCTGCAGGACGCGCGGGTGGGAGAGATTCAGCGTGTTGCCGGTTCCGGTATCGTTGATGCAGTAGCGCGGTTCGTCCTTCACCAGCCGGTAGTAGGAGCGGTTGTCGAGGCCGCGGAAGCTGAAGGTCGGCCCCAGCTCGCTGCCCTCGGCGGTGTGGTTGTAGACCACGTCGAGGATCACCTCGAGCCCGGCGGCGTGCAGCCGGCGGATGGCGACCTTGAACTCGTTGCGGTCACCGGCTGAGAGATAGCGCGGCTCGGGGGCAAAGAAGGACAGAGTGTTGTAGCCCCAGTAGTTCCTGAGGCCCTGCGAGACGAGGTAGCGGTCCTGAACGAAAGCGTGGACCGGCAGCAGCTCCACCGCCGTCACGCCCATGCGCTTCACGTGATCGATAAAGGCGGGATGGGCGAGGGCGGCGAAGGTGCCGCGCTGGTGCGGCAGCACGTCCTCGCGCAGCATGGAGAGGCCGCGCACATGGGCCTCATAGATCACCGTGTCCGACCACGGCGTCTGCGGCGGGCGGTCGTCGCCCCAGGAGAAGCTGTCGTCCACCAGCACCGCCTTGGGCATGGCCACCGCGCTGTCGCGCCGGTCGAAGGAGAGATCGCCCCGGTTGGAGGCGACGCGATAGCCGAACAGGGCGTCCGACCATTGCACCTGCCCCGCGATCTGCCGGGCATAGGGGTCGAGCAGCAATTTGTGCGGGTTGAAGCGGTGGCCCTCTTCCGGCTCGTAGCGCCCATGGGCGCGGAAGCCGTAGAGGAGGCCGAGATGCGCGTTGGGCAGGTAGCCGTGCCACACCTCGTCGGTGCATTCCGGCAGCGGCATCCGCGCGATCTCCCGCCGGCCGGACGGGTCGAACAGGCACAGATCGATGCCGTCCGCATTGGCGGAGAAGACGGCGAAATTCGCCCCCAGCCCGTCCCACGTCGCGCCGAGCGGATAGGGTTGTCCGCTTTCGAGCCGCTCCGGCTTCGCCATTACTTGTCTCCCGAATGTACGAAGAGGAGGGTGGAGAGGGGGGGTAGTGTCAGCTCAAGGCTCTGGCCCGCGCCGTGGGCGGGTTCGTCCCGCGTTTCGACGCCGCCGTAATTGCCCATGCCGGAGCCGCCGTAGAGGGGGGCGTCGGAGTTCAGCACCTCGCGCCAGCGGCCGGCATGGGGCACGCCGATGCGGTAGCCCTGCCGCGGCACCGGCGTGAGGTTGATGACCGCCAGCACCGGCGCCGCATCGGGCGCGAGGCGCAGGAAGGCGAGGACGCTGTTGTCCGCATCGTCGCCGACGATCCAGCGGAAGCCCTCCGGGCGGTCGTCCAGCGCATGCAGCGCCGGCAAATCGCGATAGAGGCGGTTGAGGTCGCGCACCAGCGTCTGGATGCCGCGATGGGCGGGATCCTCCAGCAGGAGCCAGTCGATCTCGCGGTCGTGGCTCCACTCGCGCTCCTGCCCGATCTCCCCGCCCATGAAGAGCAGCTTCTTGCCGGGGTGGGTCCACATGAGGCCGAACAGCGCGCGCAGGTTCGCCCGCTTCTGCCAGGTGTCGCCCGGCATCTTGCCGATGAGCGAGCCCTTGCCGTGCACCACCTCGTCATGGGAGAGCGGCAGCACGAAGCGCTCGGAGAAGGCATAGACGAGGGAGAAGGTCAGCTCCCCGTGGTGGTGCCGGCGATAGATGGGCGCGCGCGCCATATAATGGAGCGTGTCGTGCATCCAGCCCATGTTCCATTTGTAGGAAAAGCCGAGCCCGCCCTCCTCGGTGGGGCGGCTCACGCCCGGCCATGCGGTGGATTCCTCGGCGAGCGTAATGGCGCCGGGGCAGCGCTCGGCCACCACCGCGTTGAGGTGACGCAGGAAGTCCACGGATTCGAGGTTCTCCCGGCCGCCGAAGCGGTTGGGGATCCATTCGCCGGCCTTTCGGCTGTAGTCGCGATAGAGCATGGAGGCGACCGCATCTACGCGCAGGCCGTCCACATGGAAATGCTCGAGCCAGTGGACAGCGGCGGCGATGAGGAAGCCGGAGACCTCGCGCCGGCCGAGATTGTAGATCAGGGTGTTCCAATCCTGGTGGAAGCCCTCGCGCGGATCCTCGTGCTCGTAGAGCGCCGTGCCGTCGAACCGGGCCAGCCCGTGCGCGTCGGACGGGAAATGGGCCGGCACGAAGTCGATGATGACGCCGATGCCTTCGATGTGGCAGGCGTCGACGAAGGCGGCGAAATCCTCCGGCTCGCCAAATCGGCGCGAGGGGGCGAAAAGCCCGAGCGGTTGATAGCCCCAGGAGCCCGTGAACGGATGCTCGGCCACCGGCATCAGTTCCACGTGCGTGAAGCCGAGGGATTTCACGTAAGGCACCAGCCGGTCCGCGAGGCCGCGCCACGACAGCGGGCCGCCGGTTTCCGGATCGCGCAGCCAGGAGCCGGGATGCACCTCATAGATGCTGATGGGCGCGCCCGGGCCATTGCGCGCGGCACGCGCCGCCATGAAGGACGCGTCACGCCAGCGATGCGTGACGGGCGACGGCACCACGGATGCGGTTTGCGGCGGCAGCTGCGTGGCACGCGCGACCGGGTCGGCCTTGGGCGGCAGCAGCGTGCCGTCGGGGGCGATGATCTCGTATTTGTAGAGCGCGCCCGGTGCCACATCGGGAATGAAAATCTCGAAAACCCCGCTCGATCCGCGGCGGCGCATGGCGTGGCGGCGGCCATCCCAGCCGTTGAAGTCGCCGATAGCGCTCACGCGCCGCGCATTGGGCGCCCAGACCGCGAAGCGGGTGCCGTGAATGCCGTCGATGGTGAGGGGCGCGGCGCCGAGGGCGTCGGGAAGGCGGAAATGCCGGCCCTCGGAGATGAGGTGAAGATCAAGATCGCCGAGCAGAAGGCCAAAAGCGTAGGGGTCCGCCACCTCCTGGACGCCGCCATGCCAGCGAATTTGCAGACGGTAGCCCCCTTCGGGCAGCGGGCCGCAGAACAATCCCTCGATGGGCCCCGGCGCCAGGACCGTGGTCTTCTGGTTCGCGGCGGACACAATTGCGACCGCGCGGGCGCCGGGCACGAACACGCGCACGAAGCGCCCGCGGGGACCCTCGTGCGGTCCGAGGACGGCGAACGGATCGTCCAGCCGCCCCGAGGCGAGCTGGTCGAGCACGGTTGGGTCGAGCGGCGGCACGCGGCTCATGCGCCGGCATCCGCGGGCAGGTCCGACACGAGGCGGGCGAAGCTACCGAGCGCGATCGAGAGCCAGTCGGGACGGTTGTCCATTTCGTAGCTCACCTCATAGGCCGCCTTCTCCAGCAGGAACAGGCGCAGCAGAGCCTCGTCCCGGGCGGCATCGGAACTGCCGTCGGCCAGGCCCGCGCCCTTGCGGTAGGCATCGAGGACGGTCTGCGGGACGCTCGCCTGGAACTGCTCGGCGAGCTGCTCGAAATTTTCGTCGCCCGCCGCCTGGGACGGCCGGCGCCGGGCTCGCACCGCATAGTCCAGCGATCGCAGGATGCCAGCCACGTCGCGCCAGCCGCTGTCTTTCGCCCGGCGCTCTTCCACCGGCAATGCGGGCTCGCCCTCGAAGTCGATGATGACCGCATCTCCCTGCGCCACCAGCACCTGGCCGAGGTGAAAATCGCCATGGATGCGGTGGAGAAGGGCGCCCTCGCCGGCCGTGATCAGCCGCTCGATTTCGGCGGCGATGGCCGCGCGCCGATCGAGGATGCGGCGCGCCTTCGTCTGATCCGCGTCCGCCAGCGTATCGATGCAGCCCGCCAGACCCCCGAGCGCCGCCTCGATGCGGGCGCCGATGCGGGAGCGCCAGACCTTCATCTCGGCGCCTCCGGCACGGATCGGCCCGAAGGCGTGGTCATCGGTTTCGGACGCGAGCAGACGGTGCATTTCCCCGAGCCGCAGGCCGAGATGCTCGGCAAAGCGCAGATAGGGCCGCAGCAACTCGTCCTGCCGGCTGCCTCCGTGCCCCACCTCGTCCGCGGCGCGCTGCAGGAAGGAGAGGGTGAAGGTCCATGCGTCGCCCTCGCCGGGGATATAGGCCTGGAGCACCGCCAGAACCTGAGCCGCGCCGTCCTCGGGCTCGTGAATGATCTCGCCAAGCAAAGTCGCCGTGTTGGCAAAGCCGCGCTCCGTCAGGGCCCGGCTCATCTCCGCCTCGGGGTGGACGCCAGGCGTGACGCGGCGGAACAGCTTCAGGATCGCCTGATCGCCATAGATCAGCGACGAGTTCGACTGCTCGGCGGACAGGAAGCGGACCGGCGCGCCCTCGGCGATGACGGCGCCGTCGAAGGCATGGGTTTTGCGGAAGAGAATGCGGCCCGCCGAACTCGGCGCCTCGCCATCCTGCGCCATCAGGCTCATGAGGTCGGCGGCGAACTCGGGGAGCGCGAACGCGTCGGTCAGAAATCCGGTGCGGCGGCCGCGCCGGACGCGGGCCAATGCCAGCTGTTGCGGCAAGGACGGGCCGATCTCGTCATCCCAGGCGATGCCGACCGGGATCTGGTACAGGTCCGTTGCGCCCGCGCGCTTGGTCTCCACCAGCACGAAGGCCCGCTCCCGCTTCTTGCCGAGCCGGGCCGTCATCGTGATGCGCGCGGATTGGAGGGCGTCGCCCTTGCCCGCGAACCAGCGCCGCTTGGGCAGATAGGCCGGCAGAACGTCGGCCTCGAAGGTCTTGCGGTGCGCCGCCGTGATCATCTCTTCCGGCGCGCCCTTGAGGACGAAGGTCAGATATTCGGGCATGGCTTCGGGCGCGGGCGTGTGCCAGTCCGGCGAGGGCGCATTGGCGGCCAGCAGGAACCAGTAGAAGCCGTAGGGCGGCAAGGTGAGCAGGTAGGTCAGTTGGCCGATCGGCGGAAACGACGAGGAGCCGAGCAATTCCAGCGGGATGCGGCCGGCGAACTCGGACAGGTCCAGTTCCACCGCCTGCGGCGAGCGGGCGAGATTGGCCACGCACAACAGCGTCTCGCCGTCGTGCTCGCGCAGATAGGCAAACACCTTGCGGTTCTTCGGATAGAGGAACCGCAGCGCGCCACGGCCGAACGCGCCATGGGCGCGGCGCACCGCGAGAAGCTTGCGCGTCCAGTTCAGCAGCGAGTGGGTGTCGCGGCTCTGCGCCTCCACATTGATGGCCTGGAAGCCGTAAAGCGGGTCTTGAATGGGCGGCAGAACGAGGCTGGCCGGGTCGGCCTTCGAGAAGCCGCCATTGCGGTCCGACGACCACTGCATGGGCGTGCGCACGCCATCGCGATCGCCTAGGAAGATGTTGTCGCCCATGCCGATTTCGTCGCCATAGTACATCACCGGCGTGCCGGGCATGGACAGCAGGAGCGACTTCATCAGCTCGACCCGGCGGCGATCGCGCTCCAGCAGCGGGGCGAGCCGGCGGCGGATGCCGAGATTGATGCGCGCCCGCCGGTCGGCCGCGTAGAAGTTCCAGAGATAGTCGCGCTCACTGTCGGTGACCATCTCGAGGGTCAGCTCGTCGTGGTTGCGCAGGAAGATGGCCCACTGGCAATTGACGGGAATATCCGGCGTCTGTCGCATGATGTCGGTGATGGGGAACCGGTCTTCCTGGGCGATGGCCATGTACATGCGCGGCATCAGCGGGAAGTGGAACGCCATGTGGCATTCGTCGCCCTCGCCGAAATACTGCTGGGTGTCCTCGGGCCACATGTTGGCCTCCGCCAGCAGCAGGCGGCCGGGATAGGCGGCGTCCAGCTCTGCGCGGATCTTCTTGAGGATCACGTGGGTTTCCGGCAGGTTTTCGTTGGACGTCCCCTCGCGCTCCACCAGATAGGGCACCGCATCGAGCCGGAGCCCGTCGACGCCCAGGTCGAGCCAGAACCGCATCACCCCGAGCACCGCCTTCAGCACGGCGGGATTGTCGAAGTTGAGATCGGGCTGGTGCGAATAGAAACGGTGCCAGAAATAGGCGCCCGCCGCGGGATCCCATGTCCAGTTCGACTTCTCGGTGTCGAGAAAATGATGCGCGTGCCGGCATAGGCCTGGTCGTTGTCAGACCAGACATAGAAGTTGCGGTGCGCCGAGCCCGGCTTGGCACGCCGCGCCCGCTGAAACCAGGGATGCTGGTCGCTGGTGTGGTTGATGACGAGTTCGGTGATCACCCGCATCCCGCGCGCATGGGCTTCGCGAACGAAGCGGCGCGCATCGGCCATGGTGCCGTAATCGGGATGAACGCCCTTATATTCGGAAATGTCGTAGCCGTCGTCCCGCCGCGGAGACGGGTAGAAGGGCAGCAGCCAGATGCAGGTCACGCCGAGACCGGCTATATAATCGAGCTTCGAAATCAGACCAAGGAAGTCGCCGACGCCGTCGTCATTGGCATCGAAGAACGATTTTACATGCAGCTGGTAGATGACCGCATCCTTGTACCAGAGATCATCTGAAGTCGCAGTGGAGGCGGGGGAAACGGTGTGGACGTTCATGACACCGCTCCTTCCGGACGGATGCGCCAGATGGCATAGGGCAGGTCGGAGGGGTCGAGGTGGATCGTCTGCATCTTGCCGGTCCAGGTGAAAGAGCGGTCGCGCACCAGATCGTCGACGGCGACGCTGGCATGGTCGGGCAAACCGAATTCCCACAGCGGCACCTCGATGGCGGCGCTGCGCGGGGCGTGAGGGTCAAGGCTGACCGCCACCAGCACCATCTCGGGATCGCCGGGCACGCGCTTGCCGAAGTACAGCACATGGTCGTCGAAGGCATTGTAGAAGGTGATGTTCAGATGGCTCTGCAACGCCGGATGCGCGCGCCGAATGGCATTGAGACGCGTGATTTCGGCGATGATGTTTCCGGGGGCAAAGTAGTCGCGCGGCTTGATCTCGTATTTTTCGCTGTCGAGATACTCCTCCTTGCCGGGCACCGGGTCCGCCTCGCAGAGTTCGAACCCGGAATAGCAGCCCCACAACCCCGACAGCGTGGCCGCGAGCGCGCCCCGGATGAGGAAGCCCGGCCGCCCCGACCTCTGAAGGAAATAGGGGTTGATGTCGGGCGTGTTGACGAAAAAATGCGGGCGGTAGATGTCGCTGGCGGGGGCGCGGTTCAACTCCTCCAGATAATCCCTCAACTCGGCTTTGGTATTGCGCCAGGTAAAATAGGTATAGGATTGAGAGAAGCCGATCTTGCCGAGCCGGTACATCACCTTTGGGCGGGTGAAAGCCTCAGCAAGGAAGATGACACCGGGATCGCGGCTGCGGATATCGGCAATCAGCCATTCCCAGAACGGGAATGGTTTCGTGTGCGGATTGTCCACCCGGAAGAGGCGCACGCCGAGCCGCACCCAGCCGGCCACCACATCGCGCAATGCCGTCCACAGGTCGGGCACGGCGCCGTCCGCGTAGAAATCCACGTTGACGATGTCCTCGTACTTCTTCGGCGGGTTCTCGGCGTAAGCGATGCTGCCGTCGGGCCGCCACCGGAACCATTCGGGATGCGCCTTGAGCCAGGGATGATCGGGGGCGCACTGGATGGCGAAGTCGAGGGCGATCTCCAGGCCTTCGCAGCGCGCCGCCGCGACCAGCGCGCGGAAATCGTCGAACGTGCCCAGCTCGGGGTGGATCGCCTCGTGACCGCCCGCTTCCGAGCCGATCGCATAGGGACTGCCGGGGTCGTCCGGCCCGGCCTGGAGCCCGTTGTTGCGCCCCTTGCGATGCGTGCGGCCGATGGGGTGGATCGGCGGGAAATAGAGCACGTCGAAGCCCATCGCGCGGATCGCCGGCAGCCGCCCGATGACGTCTTGGAACGTGCCGTGCCGGCGGGCATCGTCGGTGATGGAGCGGGGAAAGAGCTCGTACCAGCTGGCAAAGCGCGCGGCCTCGCGATCGCTGTCGACGGGATAGCATTGCTCTGCGCCGGTCGCGAAGGCGCGCGGCTGCGCTTCCGCCATGGCCGCCGACAGTTCGGGGGACAGAAGCGCATCGACGGCCGTCGCCTCGCTGCCTGACAGCAGCTTGAGATGCGCGCGAATGATCTTCCGCGCTGTTTTGGAGGCTGTCGCCAGCGCGGCATCCAGCTGGCCGCGGCCTTCCCGAACCTCCAGGGTCAGGTTCTGGCCGGCATCACGCTTCTTGGCCAGGTCCCGACAGAATGTGCCGAAATGGTCCCACCAGGCTTCGATCCGGAATTCGTGCCGGCCGACGCGAAGGAGTGGGAACTGCGCCTGCCATCGATCGTTGCCGAGCGCCCCATGGGTGCGCGCCGCCACTGCGGCTCGTCCAAGGCGCGCCAGAGCACTTCGGCCGCAAGCTGCTCGTGGCCGTCAGTGAATATGTCGGCCTCGACAGTGACCGTGTCGCCCACATTGCGCTTCACGGCAAACCGGCCGCCGTCGATGCTCGGGCTCACGCGTTCGATGGCGATGCGCGGCAACCCGGTCCAGGTCGCGATGTCGGGGCCGGGAGCCGTCACCGGCACACTCGGGGTGAGGCCGATGGACGCCGCGCCACCGGGCGGAAGCGCGTCCTTTGCCGTGCCGGCGCAGGCCAGGCCCAGCTTGGCTGCCGCTTTCCCCGCACGGAGCGGGGCGGCGTGCGACAGATCGGGATTGATGGCGATCAGCCGCGCCCCTGCAGGACCGTCCGCCTTCACCAGCGTGACTGCCGCGCCGGGGGAGGTGAGTTGGCGCAGGTGGTGGATTTCGCTGCGCGCGTCGTTCAGCGCTGCGATGTCTTCGGACAGATCGTAGCCAAGATCGTCGCTGTCGCTCCCTGGCCCGGTGTCCATGAAGGCAGAGCGCGCCCCATGCTCGAACCCCAGGGGCATGAGCCAGCCGTCGGAGAGCTGAGCGGCGGCGGCGAGAGCAAGGCGATGTCGGGCCTCGGCGGCAAGACTGGGTGTGCGTGCGCCCAGGCGCGCCTGGAAGGGATCGTCACAAAAACCCAGAAGTCGCGCATGCGGGCGGAGGTCCTGGTATTCCTCGACGAGCCAGGAGGCCCGCCCATCCCACCAAGCGGCTGAAGACGTGACGAAATCGAAAGCGCCCGCCAGCTGCCGGACCTGCTCCCGCGGCACGCCCGGCGCCCAGGCGAGAGCGATCATGCCTGAGCGACGTGCGTCGGCAAGAAGGGGCTGCCACACTTGCGCGGACAAAGCTCCCGCATTGTGACAGCGTATGCCCCGAACGCCGGAACGGTGCCACGCATCGAGATGCCCGGCCCAGAACTCGCAAAATCGGCTCGCTGCGGAGGCGTCATTCAGAGCGAGCGAATGACCAGCCGCGGCGGGCCCCACGCGGGGGTCCAGGGCGGTGCGATCTTGGGACCAACTGCCGGGAAGTGCGGCGGCGAGATCGCCATCTCCAGCCATGGTGCAAACCAAGTCCACATAAAGCGCCAAGTTGTGGCTGGCCGCAGAGTCAGCAATCCGCTTGAAAACATCGTGAGGCTTTTCATCTGCGAAGCGCGCGACCAACCGATCCAGTGTCTGCGTCGCGAACCAACTGCCCTCGTCCACGGGAAATGGCCAACTCAGCAGAACCGTGTCGAAGCCCATATTGCGGATCCGGGCGAAGAGAGATTGCTCGGTCCCGGGCGAGGACAGGTGGCGCGCCGGCACGTAACAAATGCGCGGCGAGGCGATGCCGGAGGAAGGTGCCGTGACGGGTCCGTCGAAAGGCGAATGTCCATTGGGCGACCATCTTTGCACGTGCGATCCTCATCGATGCCTCGCATCAAATAATGATCTGGGCCGTGCTTCGTTCCCCAGAATGGGCATGAAGACCAACCGATGCAGCTGCGCGTCGAAGGTTCGGGCGGGCCGAGGGCCTGGCGCTCATCCGTGCCAAAAATATTGCCCAAGCTGAAGCTTATGCTTGCGCGTTTTTGCTCGAAGAACGCTCGCGCTGAAGCCTATGTTCTGAATGAAATATGGCGCAGCCCGAGCTTCACTGTTGATCTGTCGTTCTTCTCCCAGGGGGGCTGGGCGAACATGGTGCGTGCAATTGCGCGGTCTGCCACTGAGCCGGGGCAGCCGCGTCTCCATCGCTGCGCAGATCATGGCGCGGGAGACCCGGCGGCCGCACGGGTGATTGCCGGAAACTGGCAGAATGGCGCAATGATAGGACAAATCGACGGGCGCGGCCGGCGCCAGGACCGGTGAGGGGAGGCGGTGATGGGGAATTCGGAGCTTGAGGCGCGCGGCGGCAGGCGGTTTCGCGCGCGGTCGGGGTCACCACCGAAATCTATGCGGCCCGCGCCGAGAATGCCGAGATCTGGGACGCGGAAGGGCGCCGCTACATCGATTTCGCCGCCGGCATCGCCGTGGTGAATACCGGCCACCGCCACCCGAAGGTGCTCGCCGCGGTGCGCGACCAGCTCGACCGCTTCACCCACACCTGCCACCAGGTGGTGCCCTACGAGACCTATGTGCACCTCGCTGAGCGGCTGAACGCGGCGGTGCCGGGCGACTTCGCCAAGAAGACCGTGTTCGTGACCACCGGCGCGGAGGCCACCGAGAACGCGGTGAAGATCGCCCGCGCCGCCACCGGGCGCGCGGCGGTGATCGCCTTCGCGGGCGGCTTCCACGGCCGCACCTTCATGGGCATGTCCATGACCGGCAAGGTGGTGCCCTACAAGACCGGGTTCGGGCCGATGATGCCGGAGGTCTACCATCTGCCGTTCCCGGTGGCGCTGCACGGCGTGACGGAAGAGGACGCGCTGGCGGCGCTCGATCGCCTGTTCAAGGCCGACGTGGACCCGGCGCGGGTCGCCGCCTTCATCGTCGAGCCGGTGCAGGGGGAGGGCGGCTTCTACGAGGCGCCGGCCGCGTTCCTGAAGGAATTGCGGGCGATCGCCGACCGCCACGGCATCGTGCTGATCGCCGACGAGGTTCAGACCGGCTTCGCCCGCACCGGGCGCCTGTTCGCCATGGAGCGCACCGGCGTCACGGCCGATCTCACCACCATGGCGAAGGGGCTGGGCGGCGGCTTCCCGATCGCCGCGGTCACCGGCCGGGCGGAGCTGATGGACGCGCCCGGCGCCGGTGGGCTCGGCGGCACCTATGGCGGCAATCCGCTGGCGGTGGCGGCGTCCCACGCGGTGCTCGACGTGATCGCCGAGGAGGACCTGTGTGCCCGGGCCGAGGCGCTGGGCGCGCGCCTCAAGCAGCGGCTGCATTCGCTGGCCGGCGCGGTGCCGCAGATCGCCGACATCCGCGGGCCGGGCTTCATGAACGCGGTGGAGTTCACCCATCCGGGCGCGGGAACCCCGGCGGCCGACTTCACCAATGCGGTGCGCCAGCGCGCGCTCGCCAAGGGGCTGATCCTGCTGTCGTGCGGCGTCTACGGCAACGTGATCCGCTTCCTGGCGCCGCTGACCATCCCCGACGCGGTGTTCGGCGAGGCGCTCGACATCATCGAGGCGAGCCTGCGCGAATGCGCGCCGAGGCGTGAGCGCCGCCGCCACCGCAGGCGCAGCCCTGGCGCCTGCCCGCTCGCAGGAGGGATCACCACCTCGCCATAGCTCGGCGCCCGCGTCGCGGGCCACGGTACGCGCCTGGTCGGGGCAGCGCCCCAAAGCTGCCGGCCACGGGGCGCTCGGGCGAGGCTTCATAAGCGCGTAGCCAAATGCGGATTGAATGATCGGACGTACAGGAGAAGCCGCCAATCGACGCCCATGACCCGAAGACGCCGCTACGCAGCTGGACTGGCCAGGCAGCGGGTGCTCTCCCGTGAGAGGGGCCGGTGGTTGAATGCAGAGATCTGAACGCCCGACAGGTCAAAAATGGCATGAAATGTCAAAAAGTCAGCCATTCGCACCTCTGTTCGGGATGGGAGTGGCGCTGTTCTCTTGGGCCTTGCCTCCGAGTCGGCTCCTGGCCAGCATCGTTCGCCCGCGAGGCCGACCCTGTGGTTTGAAGGTCAACTTGCCGGGACCGAATGTCGATGCTCCTAGACGCAACTGACGCTGTAACGAGGGGACCCATGAGGTCAAAGACTCCATCATCGGCCCCCGCCGCGGGGCCGGCAAACCGGCACTCGCTTTCGGCCCTTGCCATCGCGGGCCTTCTGCTTGCCTCGGGCACGACCGCGCAGGCCCAGGTGCCGGACACAGTCGTCCAATCGCTGGGCGCGCCGCCGACGATCACGACCAGCTACGGGCAGCTGAACTTCACCGATGGCGTGCCCACGGCCGAGACGGCCCAGAAGACCTACGACATCCTGGATTTCACCCAGGCCCTGAACGTCTACAACAACAGTTTCCGCGGCGCCTCGGCGCTGGCGATCGTCAAGGGCTTCGAAGGCATCGGCGCCCAGCCCGGCGATGTCGTCATCTTCCCGAAGCTCATGGATTCCCATTCGCTGTTCCTGACAGCCAATGCCGACACGGTCTATTACCTCACCGGCCTGGACCTGAGCAAAGGGCCCGTGGTGGTCGAGCAGCCGCCGGGCGCCGTCGGCACCATCAACGACATGTGGTTCTCGTGGATCATCGACATCGGTGGGCCGGGGCCGGACCGGGGCCTTGGCGGCAAGTATCTGATCGTGGGACCCGACTATGACGGCCCGCTACCGGAAGGTGGCTACTTCATCGGCCGCTCCAAGACGAATTTCGCGCTCTACGCGGCGCGCGCCTATCTGCAGAACAACGATCCGGCACCTGCGGTCGAGACCATCAAGAAGACCATGAAGGTCTATCCCTACCAGCCGGGCTCCTACGGCTCGAGCATCGCGCAGGCGCTGGATGGCGCGGTCAGGATCGCGCCTGAACCCAAGATCCCGGAGACGAAGTTCATCGAGGCTAGCGGCAAGTCGTTCAATACGATCCCGCCGAGCGACTTCAGATTCTTCGAGATGATCAACGAGAACGTCCAGACCCAGCCGGCCACCAGCTACGACGTGGAACTCGCCGGCCAGCTCGCCGCGATCGGCATCGTCCATGGCAAGCCGTTCAATCCGGACGAGCGGATGAAGAAGATCCTGTCGGAAGCGGCAGCCTTCGGGCAGGCGACCGGACGGGCGCTCAACTGGCGCTACGCGATGAAGCATCCCGACTGGGCCTATTACGAGAACTCGCAGTGGGGGTCCATGCTGTGGGAGGGCGGCGCCTTCTTTGAGACGCCGCCGCCGCTCTTCGAAGCCGGCATGTTCAAGCCTCTGCCGCCCACCGGGGCGCGAACCCTCGATTCCCGCACCGCCTTCTATTACGGCTACACGCTCGACTCGCCCGGCATGATCATGCGTATCCCGGGCGTCGGATCACAGTATCTCATGGGCTTCCTCGACCATAACCGAAACCCCTTCGACGGCGCCAAGACCTACAAGGTGGTCTTGCCCGCGAAGATCCCGGCGGAGGCCTTCTGGTCGCTCACGCTCTACGACAACCAGACCCGGTCCATGCTGCAGACGCCGCAGAAGTATCCGCGGGCCGGAAGCCAGGCCTATCCATCGCCCGCCGCGGAGGCTGCGGCCGATGGCACCACCACCATCTGGTTCGGACCGACGCAGCCCCAGGGCGTTGCGCGCGGCAACTGGATCCAGACCATGCCGGGCAAGGGCTGGTTCACCATCCTGCGCCTCTATAGCCCCTTGCCCTCCTTCTTCGACAAGAGCTGGCGGGCCGGCGAGATCGAATTGGTTAAGTAGCGCCCGACGAGGAGCGCTTTCCCGAGGAGACCATTCCACGGGAAAGCGCTCCAGGACTTTTCAACTTGGGAAGTTTGGCGGCGCCATGGTTGCTTCCGACAAAGCGACCACACGCAATTCGCCGACAATGCCCATTTTAAGTTCATGTCCTAGAATACGGACCGCTGCACGCTGGGGCCGCGCAGCAATTCCTTCACCGCGGGAAGGATCAGGCCCAGCAGGGAGACCCGCTCGGTCTGCACCTTTGCCTCCAGCAGGGTTCCCGCCGTCACCTGGGTGTCGGGCCCGGTGGAGGTGGTCCAGCGGAATCCGCTCGGCGCGCGCGCGTCGCGCTCCAGCTCCACGGTGATCAGGAACGGGGGCCCCTCGGCCGTGAGCTTGCGCACCAGATCGTCGTTGCGCAGCATGTGGCGCATCTGCTCCGGGCTCGCCGCGACGATGGAGGTTTTTGTGACGACGCCGCGGATCGAGCCGAACACGTCGCGGCGCACCGAGGTCGGTTCCACCAGCACGCTCATTCCGTCCCGGATCTTCTTGCCGTCCTTGGCAGGAATGAAGACCGCCGCGACTAGGCGCGTCGTCCCGGGCCGGAAGTCGGAGAAGCTTTCGTCCACCGGCAGAAGGCTGAGGAGCGGCGTGTCGAAGCGCACCAGGTCGCCGGGATATTCCTTGAGCTCCGAGACGATGCCGTGCTCGGTGCTGCGCACGGAGGTCTCGTTGGCGATCCGGTCCTTCAGGCGGCCGATCTGCCGCTCGGCCTGGGCGCGGCGGGTCTCCAGCGCCTGCAACTCGCGCTCATACTGCGCCTGCTTCTCGTAGGATTCCAGGGAGAAGGCCAGAAGCCGGCCGTTCTCGGTGGAGATGCGCTCCAGCACCTGCGCGAGTTCGGCCCGCACCTGAAGATAACGCTCGAACGTGGTGTTGCCGCTGCGCCGCAGCGCCTCCATGCCGTCGGCCAGCTTCTCCAGCAGCTCGCGGCGCTGGTGCAGCAGCTCGATGGTCTCGCGCGCGGTCGCCTCCTGCTGCTTGCGCACCCCGTCGAAGATCTTCGTCGTCTCCGCCTGGAGCTTGCGCACGCTGCGCTCCTCCTGCCGCACCAGATCGAGCTCGCTCTCCGCCAGCTTCAGTTCGGTCTGCAGCGCCGGCTGGACGATGCGCGCCACCTCCTGGCCTGGCACCACGCGCTGGCCCACATCCACCAGGATGTCGACGATGCGTCCCTCGTGGTCGGACGAGACGGTGAATTCCAGCACCCCTTTGGAGCTCAGCACCACGCCGGTTCCGGCGACGTTGATGGGCACCTGCAGGAAGACCGCAGCGGCAACCGCCGCCGCAGTGGCCAGGCACAACACCACCAGGGCCGCCACGTGGCCGGAGCCGACGAGGCGCAGCGCCGTCGCCAGGTCTTCCGGTCGGCGCAGCTGCGCTTCGGCCTCGGGGCGGAACAGGTGCTCGTTGGTCATGGTCGTGCCGGGGCTTGAGGCGAAGGAGGCGGCGCCGGGATGGCCTCATGGGGTGGCCCGCCGGCCACCAGCGCACCCTCCCGAAGCACGAGCACCCGGTCGGTGCGGGCCCACACTGCGGGGCTGTGCGCGACCACGATGCGCGTCAGGCTGAGGCCTTCGAGCGTCGTCATCACGCGCTCCTGCGCGGCGCGTCGAGCGCGCTCATGGCCTCGTCCAGGATCAGCACGGCCGGCGACTGGGCCAGCGCGCGGGCGATCAGGATCCTCTGGACCTGGCCGAGGGACAGGCCCGATCCGGCCTCGCTCACCAGCGTGCGCAGACCCATGGGCATCGCCTTCAGTTCGTCGGCGATGCCTGCCTGCTCGGCGAAATGCCAGGCCGCGTCGAGGTCGATGTCGCCGACGCCGCGGATGTTGTCGTAGAGCGAGCCGGGAAACAGCCGGCCGCCTTGCAGGACGATGCCGAGCCGGCGCGAGAGCTGGCGCCGGTCGATGCCCGAAAGGTCGTGGCCGCCCAGCAGCACGTGGCCCGCCTGCGGCTGCTCAAGCCCGGCGATCACCGCTAGAAGCGTGGATTTTCCGCTGCCCGACGGACCGGCGATGGACACGAAGGCGCCGTCCTCGATGGTGAAGCTCACGCCGTCGAGCGCCCGCTTTGTGCCATAGAAGAAGGTCACGTCGGCGGCGTCGATGCGGCCGGCAAGGTGCGACACCGGGGCTCCGGCGACGAGGGGCTCCACCTTGAACTCGATGAACGGGCGGGCGAGCTTTGCCATGGGCAGGAGCTTGGCGGCGCCCAGGAGCGCGTGGGACAGGTCCTTGCCGGAACGGGTGAGGCGGCTCAGGGCCATGACGAACGCCACTGCGGCGCCGGCGCTGAGGCTCGCCGTCGCGCCGGCATAGGCCAGCGCGCCGAAGCAGGCGGCCAGCATCAGCGCATCCCAGAACGGCTCGATCACGGCGATGATGTTGGCGATGCGCGCCGAGCGCATCAGCCGGGTCTGGAAGGCGAGGAAATTCTCGCTCCATTGGGTGAAGGCGCGCCTTTCGAGGCGGTTGCCGCGGGCGATGGGCACCAGGCGGATGAGGTCGTAGACGAAGGCGAGCACGATGACGTCCATCCGCTCGCCCTCGTAGATCGCCTTGAACTGCAGCCAGCCGACGAGGGCCGTCAGGCCCACCAGGAGCAGAACCAGGGCGATGGCGATCAGCCCGGTGGGGGGCGAGATGAACGCCACCAGCGCGGCCGCCGCCAGCCCGTGCAGCAGCGCGACCAGCGCCGTGCAGCCGTAGCCGATCAGGGCGCGGCGGAATTTCTCCACCGTCTCCATTTCGGTGGCGAGGATGAGGGTGGTCGAGGAACGCAGGTCGGTCGGCGTCAGGCGCAGCAGCCGGTCCACCATGGCGGCATGCAGCGCCAGCCCGGCGCGACCCTGGATGCGCAGTTCGGCCAGCCGGCCGATGGCGACGAAGCTGGTCTCCACCAGCAAGGCGACGAACAGCACCGTCAGCAGCTCCGCCAGGAATGCGGTGTCGGCGGTGTGGACGGCGATGTTGGTGATCTGCTGGGAGGCGATCGGCGGCAGCATGGCCAGAAGCGCGCCGGCCGTGCCGCAGGCCGCGAGCAGGACGAAGTCCGCAGTCGCCGCCTTCAGGCCGAAGCCGAGCACCTCGCGATAGGTGAGGGGTCCCTGCGGCAGGGTGCGGCAGAAGGCGAAGGCGGCGGGCCGCAGCCGCTCCCAGTCGCCGGCGCATCCGGCGCGGCGTGCCGCCGAGCGGCGCGGCTTCCATGTCGTAGCCGCCGAGGGGACGGGGCTTCAGCACCACCGGGGCGTCATCCATGTCAAAGGCCAGCATGGGGCCTTCGCCCTCCGGCGCGCCCTGCCCGTCGAGTCGCAGGGTGCGCAGGCGCAGGCCGTGGGCGACGGTGAACCGGTCGAGATAGGCCGCGCCCGCTTCACCCTCCTGCTGGGCGACCGGCAGAGGCCGCACGCCCATCAGTTCCGCGAGCGCGCGGC